>NZ_AYYA01000052.1:0-82918 GCF_000511065.1 Psychrobacter sp. TB67 | reverse complement strand
CGTATCAATGACAGAGTCTCGATTCATGAGCGCCCTTGTATTGTTGAAGAACGTACGCGAATTGGTGACTGGGAAGCGGATACCGTTATCGGTCAGCATCACAAGCAAGCGATTGTCACGCTCGTTGAACGTAAAACGGGGCTGCTGAAGATGAAGCGTGTGGGTCATAAAACAGCACAGCAAGTATCAGAGGCAATGATAGAACTCTTAGCGCCAGTGAGGTTGCAGGTTAAGACCATTACCTCTGACAATGGTAAAGAGTTTGCTCAGCATAAAAAGGTGAAACAAAAGCTCTTTAGCTCTTTCTTCTTTGCCGATGCTTATGCGTCATGGCAGCGAGGAACCAACGAAAATACCAACGGCTTGATCAGAGAGTATCTGCCTAAAGGCTGTGACTTTAGACAAGTCTCTGATGATGAGATGCAGGACATTGAGAACAAACTAAATAACAGACCAAGAAAACGCTTAGGGTTTAAAACGCCTATGCAGGCGTTCTATAATATTAATTAGCGTTGCACTTGGTGTGTTAATCTAAGAAGCGTTAAAAAGCAAAAAGCCTATAGATAGCTACTATCTATAGGCTTTTTTAGTGTTAGCGTTTGATTAAATCAATAAATTAAAACAACACCTTTAATAGCTCAATCAAACGATCAGCCACTTGCGTGCTTTCATCACGGCTCATGTTAAGCGGTGGTAGTAAGCGCACCACATGACCACCAGTCACATTGATAATCAGCTTTTGTTCATCACGGGCTCGATCGACCAGCTGACTACAGTCCATGTCTTCAGGTAAGGCAATACCGATCATCATCCCAGCACCGCGACTGGTGACACCATGTTGTCCTAAGCTATTGACCAAGCATTCGCGAATGAACTGACCTTCCGTCACTGCATTATCCATAATATCGCTATTTGCCAATACCTCGTAGACGCTGTGCACCACACGACTGGCTAAGGGCGTGCCACCGTAAGTAGAGCCATGGCTACCAGCACCGAACAAACCGTTGGCGCGGCCACGTACCATACAAGCACCGACTGGAAAGCCATTGCCTAAGCCTTTCGCTGTCGTCAAAACATCAGGACGCGCGCTGCTATGCTGATACGCAAAATATTTGCCAGTGCGGCCATTGCCAGTTTGTACTTCATCTAGCATAAATAGCCAGTTATGAGCATCACACTCTGCTTGCAGCTCTTCTAGATAAGTAAAGCCATTGGGAGCAGTATTGAGACCGCCTTCGCCTTGAATAGGCTCTACAAAGATAGCGCAAATATCATCATGTTCTTGCGCGGCTTGCTTGATCGCTGCGATATTGCCAAAGGGGACACGGATAAAGTCATCGTCTAAGGTATAAAAGCCTTCGCGCGCTTTTGGATTGGCTGTTGCTGATAATGACAATAAGGTGCGACCGTGGAATGATTGCTCCATAACGATGACTTTTGGACGTTTAAACCCTTGCTGATGAGCGTATAAACGCGCCAGTTTTAACGCAGCTTCATTTGCTTCGGCACCACTATTGGCAAAAAACACGTTGTCCATCTGAGCTGCCGTACACAGTACTTCGCCAGCACGCTCTTGCCAATCGATACCGAATAAATTGCTCGTATGCACCAAGGTAGCAGCTTGTTGTTGAATGGCATCGGTGATTTGAGGGTGGCAATGCCCCAAGCCACAAACAGCAATACCCGTCAGGGCATCTAAGTAAGGCGTATTATCTTTGGTATACAGCCAGCTGCCTGAACCACGAGTAAAGCTGATCGGCTGACGATTATAAGTGGGCATCAGGTAAGTAGCTGACATACAAAATATCCTTGCGGTGATAACGTTATAAAGTGATTAGACGGATTGATTATAGCTCATCCGAAAATGGAGTCGACTCGGCCGGTAGGGTGTACTCTTCGTTGGCCCAAGCACCTAAGTCAATAAGCTTGCAGCGGTCACTACAAAAAGGCTTATATTTATTGTCTTGCCATGCGGTCTGAGTGCCGCAGCATGGACAAGGGTAAGTTTTGGGCACAGTGTTGGCAGTATCAGTCATAATAAGTGAGGTCATCCTCATAGGTAGTAGGAAAAGTATGCTCAGCGAATGGGAGTCGGTATAATAGCATGAGGCTAAAGAATGACAAAAGGCAAATAGCTTTCTATGTCAAACCAGCCTAAACAAAGCGAATAAAGAATACACCTAAAGCATATGCTGTAGTGCTTAACAGAGTTTTTATAAAATAGACATTACAACTAAATCAGTAATAGTTTAATAATCAAATTGATAGCCTACTAAAGACTATCGCTTACAGGACGAAATCCTACTATGACGCAACAAGCAACGCTTTCCCATCAGAAAAATCGTGCCTTTCAACCACAAAAGCTGTCAGCGCCGCGCGACTTTATTGTTCCAAAGATAATCAGCGAAAACCAAGACAACGCCCCTTTATTGTTAGAGATTGGTGCCGGGAAGGGCAAGCACGCGCTCAGTTTTGCCACACAAAATCCTGATAAGCAACTGATTGCCATTGAGCGTACCCGTAATAAGTTTGAAGCCTTTGCTAAGATTGCAACACAGCAGAATTTATCCAACTTAAACGCCATTCATGCGGATGCCATCGCCTGGATCGTACATGCCGTCGCGGCCAGTAGTATCGCCAAAATTTTTATATTATACCCTAACCCAGAGCAGCACAATCCCAACCAGCAATGGCTGAATATGCCGTTTTTTGAGTTTTTATTATCGCGACTACAAGTAGGAGGAGAGGTAGTATTAGCGACGAATATCGAAGCGTATATGGATACTGCAGAGCAACAAGCTTGCACGGTATGGTGCTTACCAAACAAGCGTTATCATGTGCCGATAGACAGCGAGCGTACCCACTTTGAGGTAAAGTACTTAGCGCGTGGAGAAACATGTTGGGAGTTGACTATGCATAAGCCAAAAGGCTATAAAACAAGGTTTGATGATTAGCAAGTTAGCGAAATGGACATTAAAAAATAGCCTAAGCAAAAAATAAACCTAATAAGGATTAGCTCCCGTATAAATAAGACAGTTGTTACATACAAAATAGCCTAAGCAAATAAAATTATAAAATAAAAAACTGCCACTAAAGGGCAGTTCAAAAATTACACTCATTTCATCTTACAGATAAGGTTTCACAAGTTTATTAGAATCCGTATAAGCATCTAAAACCGTTAGAAGGGTATAGGCGCCGATAAACTTACGGCTAATGAACATAAATTCTTTTGGCGGCAGATTAAATTCAAAAGACTGCATAGCGCGCGTCGCAGCAGAGGAAAGGCGTGAGTGTAGTTTACTATTTGCCCAGATATAACGATTTTGTTCATCCAAACACTCAGTAGGAATATCAGGATTGGTCGCTGGATCGCTAAAAGGCTCAGTTGCCAAGAGGAACAAAGAGGCGATATCGGAACAAACTTTTTCACTCATCGTGTCAAAAAAATCATAACCAGTCATGGCTTGCATCATTGCCTGATGGTCGTGACGGTAGCCAGCTTTTAGTAAGCCATGAGCAATTGTCAAAAGAGTATTATCAAACTGACGAATCGCCCCAAAATCCAATAATACTAACTTATCGACCTCGTGGTCATTGTCGCTGACACGAACGAGATAATTACCAAAATTTGGGTCTGTTTGCATCTCGCCCCAAACAAAAATCTCTTGCATCATGATCTCTATTGCCGACTGACCAATGGCATTGCGACGTTCGTGCGATAAAAGCTGCAGTGCTTCCGAGACGACGCTAATGCCGGGCTCGTAAGACATACACAATAGGCGTTTGCTTGAATAAGCGCGATTAATTTTGGGCACAGCATAGCGCGGATCATCTATCAGCCGCTCATAAAAACGCTCAGTAGTTGCAGCTTCTGCCTCATAATCGACTTCATGATGAAGTAGGTCACGTATCTCTTCAAACCATGCATCGAGCGAGCGCGTTTGCGGGACAATATTACTGACTTTTAGCAAACGCTTAAACAAGGCAAGATCAGAATTGATGGCATCTGCTACCCCTGGATATTGAATTTTTAACACCACTTGCTCACCAGTGGCTAATACCGTGGCGCGATGAACTTGGGCGAGAGAAGCCGTACCGATCGGAATAGTATCGACGTCGAGCTCGCTGAGTCTATCGCCTAATAATTGACGCAAGGTCTGCTCGATGGTTGGCCATGACAGGGTAGCGGTATCGTCATTGAGTGTTTGTAGTGCGCGCGTTATCTCAGGTGGCAATACATGCTCACCGTAAATAGCCAGCATCTGACCGATTTTGACCACGGAGCCTTTTAGTTTGCCCAGCTCTTCTGCGACATAATTTGCCTGCGCTTCCATAAAAGCTTGGTTACGTGCCGTGCGCGCTTCTTTATTCAAAAACATACCAGACACGCTGTTACCTGCCCAACGACGACCAATGTTTAGAGAAGTTTTGGCAATCGACATTCGACGTTCAAACCCTGAGGTTTTTAGATTGTCAATTGATTGCTTATTATTAGAAGGTTTAGACGTATCATTTGCCATAAATATAATCATTCATCCGGTTGGTATTGATGTGCGGGTTTGAAACCGACAATACAAGAGAGATGCGACGCGCAGGTACAAACGGGTACAAAATTGTATCATATAAAGGGGCAGGGGTTTATAAGCCTTAGCCGACCGCTAGCAGTTAGTTTGTAAGCTAACGTATTAATCTAAATGATGATACGCCCTAATAAGGTAGCAAAAAATACGACCTAGTATAGTACTAGGTCGAATCATAACTCACTTAGAGAACATGGCACTCAATACAATACATAACGTCAACGATGGTTTAAACGTGCCAGATAAGTGAATTATCCAATATTGCTAAATGGCTGATGATGAATTACGCCTGTTCGCGAGCAATGGCATGATGACCAATATCGCGGCGATACTGTGCCCCATCAAAACTAATCGCACCTGTCACTGCCAGTGCTGCTTGCTGAGCGTCTGCAATACTATCTGCTAACGCCGTCACACATAATACTCGCCCGCCGTTGGTGATGATTTCTGCATTAACGTTGTGCGCATTAGCATTGTTATCATCCGAAAATGCCGTGCCTGCGTGAAAGACCTTAACTGCGCTATTATTGTTAGCATCCAGCTCAGGCAAGCCAGCAATCACATCACCTTTCGAAGAAGTTTCAGGATAGCCTTTTGAGGCAACAACGATACCAAGGGCAGGGCGCGCATCCCATTGAGCATCGCTTGGTAACTGGCCTGCCAGCCCTTGAGCGACCAAATCTACCATCGACGATTGCAAGCGCATCAAAATTGGCTGTGTCTCTGGATCACCGAAGCGGCAGTTGAATTCAATGACATAAGGGTCACCTGCGTCATTAATCATGAGTCCTGCATATAAAAATCCAGTATAAGGATGACCGGCCTCCTTCATCGCATCGACCACTGGTTGAATAACTTGTGACATGACCTTGTCGTGGACATCTTGGGTGACAACTGGCGCAGGAGAGTAAGCACCCATGCCGCCAGTGTTGGGACCTGTATCGCCTTCAAAAGCACGTTTATGATCTTGGCTAGTCGCCATCGGTAATATATTGTCACCATCAATCATACAAATAAAGCTGGCTTCTTCACCTTGCAAGAACTGCTCGATCACCACACGGCTGCCTGCATCGCCAAACTTATTGTCGGCCAGCATATCATCGATTGCTTCATATGCTTGTTCGATAGTCTCCGCGACGATGACGCCTTTACCAGCAGCCAGACCATCCGCTTTAATAACAATGGGCGCGCCTTGCTCATCAATATAAGCTTTGGCAGCGTCAGTATCTGTGAACCCTTGATAAGCTGCCGTCGGAATATTGTTCTGTGCCATAAATTCTTTGGCAAAGGTTTTTGAGCCTTCTAACTGCGCACAATATGCCGTTGGGCCCCACGCCTTAATACCAGCAGCACGGCAGGCATCGATGATACCCGTCACCAATGGGGCTTCTGGTCCAACGATGACCATATCGATGGCGTTGTTTTGGCAAAACTCAATGACAGCATTGTGTTCATCAGTTCCGCTACCTGTAGACTCGAGAACAACGTTTTGGCATTTGGGTTCAAGGGCAGTACCAGCATTACCTGGGGCGACGTAGACGTGTTGGACGTTGTTATCTTTTGCACATTGCCATGCTAGCGCGTGTTCACGACCACCTGAGCCAATCACCAAAATATTCATCATACGTCTTGCCCTTAGCATTAAAGTTAATAATGAGTTAGTCATACACTCTGAGAGATAGCCGTATTCTAACAAAAAAAGTGCCTTGATTGCCATGAGTATCCACCTGCCAGCCGTTATTCATCAATAATTAAGGTGTGTTGTCTCATTAGCAAAGGTTATCGGCATGTTGCTGATTCATGAAATGATGTTGTACGCTTTAGCTATGCGACTAGGTGCGTTACACTTCAATATATTAATGGTATTAAATCTAGCCAGCCGTTTGCTCTTATAAACATTAGGCAATAAAAAACAACAGAGGATGCCAAAGAGAACGATATGGTTTATTAGAAGCTCGTTAATGGATGTACTGCTATCTGATATTGGTGATTCATTACATTCAGACCTTGCTAATAATTAATACTGATTAATAAGTAGAAACCAACTAAGTGCTAACAAAGAAAAGCACTTGAAAAGAAAAGCACTTGAAATACTAAACCTATAAAAAGGACAAAGGACATGCCAAACTCCCTAAGTATCGCAAAAGAGCGCATCAGCCAGATAAGCGATATTGCCACCAATTATGTACAAAATGACAAATCACTATTTGATCATTTTATTCATAGTTATTATCAGCCCCTGCATCAAGAGACGGCAGAGGCTATCAGCAATACTGACTTAGCAGGCATGGCGCTCCATCATTTTACGCTACTCAAGTCTTATGATGGTAAACAACCGCAACTCGCTATTTTGAACCCAAAAGCAGAAGAGCAGCATTTCCACAGCTCGCACACGGTCATACAAATAGTGGCGTACGACAGACCATTTTTAGTAGATACTATTTTGATGAGTCTTGAGGCTCAAGGTATCGACGTGCATCGCACTTATAACATTATTATCAGTGTTGAACGCGATGATGACGGCAACATTGCTCATATTGAAGGTGCTCATGAAAGCGCGACGTCGCACTTATCTATGATTCATTGTGAAATTGCCTATCAAGACAACGAAGAGTTGGCCGCATTACAGCAACTGTTGTTGGCAAAAGTGGATACGCTCGATACCGTCGTTGGTGACTGGAAACAAATGCGCGAGAAGCTAACGGACATCCAGTCGGAGCTGTCAAAAAAACCATTGCCAGAAGTATTCTATTCGCAGCAAGAGATTCAAGCGTTCTTAGATTGGATATTGGACGATCATTTTATCTTCTTAGGCTACCGTGAATATCGCTTAGAAGGCGATAGCATGATGGATGTCAACAGCGACGCTACCAATTCTAAGAACGCAGATTTGGATTTATTTGCCATTGGCAATAGCGGTCTTGGTTTGCTACGCGGTGCCGCAGAAGACACTTTGTCAGAAAGCTTTAGCCAATTGCCAAAAGTGTTAAAGCAGCTGTTGACCGAGCCGCGAGTATTGATGTTATCCAAATCGAGCCGTGTCTCACCTATACATCGTTCTGTATATATGGACTTCTTAGGTATTCATAAGTTTGATGACAATGGCAAACTGGTCGGTGAATATCGATTTATTGGTTTACTGACGTCGCAAGCTTATCAACTTACTGTCCAACAGATACCATTACTGCGTGAAAAAGCCAATAAAATCATGGCAATGGCAGACTTACCGCGTGATGGTCATGCACATCATAAGATGATGCACGTCATTAATACTTTACCGCGTGATGATTTGTTTCAAGCCAGCGTCGAAGAGCTTTATCCGATTGTCTCTGGTATCAGTCAATTACAAGACAAAAAGAGCCTGCGCTTATTCAGTCGTATCGACCATTATCAGCGTTTTGTTTCTTGCTTGGTCTATATTCCCCGCGATAAATTCAACACTGAACTGCGCATCAAAGTGCAAAATGTCTTGAAAGACGCGTATGGTGGCACCTCATCTGGCTTTACCACTGAATTTAATGAATCTGCCCACGCCCGTGTGCATGTCCACGTACGTACTGTGCCCGGTCAAGTTAATGATGTGAATACAGCCGCTTTAGAAGAAAAGCTGTCGGCACTCATGCAATCATGGGGCGACCACTATCAAAAAATGTTACTCGACAATGTCGGTGAGCAACAAGCCAATGCACTTAATCGTCGTTTCTTCAACTACATACCTGCCGCTTACCAAGAGCGCTTTGATACCCGTACGGCTGTCGAAGATGTTAAACGCTTATCAGGATTGACCGATGAGCAGCCAATGATTTGGCACCTATATCAGTCAACCGGTGACGCAAGCAATCAGCTGCATCTTAAGCTGTATGGACGTGAGCAACCCGTTATTTTGTCCAAAGTCTTGCCAATATTAGAGAACTTTGGTGTTTCAGTGATTTCTGCGCAAACCTATGAGTTTGACTTACCAGAGCAGCCTATCTGGATGCAAGAGTATGAACTGACCTTGGAGCATGTCGATACGGTTGATATGCAAGTGGTGCGTAATCAATTTGAAGACAGTCTCAAGCAGATTTGGGCGGGACGTGTTGAGAGTGATTCCTTTAACGAGCTGGTATTAATCACCAAACTAGACACTTATGATGTGGTCGTACTCCGTGCCTTGTCCCGCTATATGATGCAAGCCCGCGCGCCATTCTCTAGTGCTTATATTCAGCAAACGGTGGTAAAAAACAACGACATTAGCGTGGCACTAAGCAGCTTGTTCGATGCACGTATGAATCCTAAGTATAGTGAAGAGGCGCGCACAGAAAAAACCACGAAAATTCAAGAGCAAATCACCGCCGCCTTGATAGACGTTGATAGCTTGGATGAAGATCGTATCTTGCGTTGGTATTTAGACCTAATCAATGCCATGGTGCGTACCAACTTCTATCAAACGGATAGTGAAGGCGCACGTAAAGACCGTCTGTCGTTTAAGTTCTTAGCTGCAGATATTCCAAACTTGCCAAAACCGAAGCCGATGTTTGAGATATTTGTCTATTCACCACGCGTTGAAGCCGTGCATCTACGCGGTGGTAAAGTTGCCCGTGGTGGTCTGCGCTGGTCAGATCGTATGGAAGACTTCCGTACTGAAGTACTGGGTCTGGTCAAAGCGCAAATGGTCAAAAACGCAGTTATCGTGCCGGTTGGCTCAAAAGGCGGCTTTATCGTTAAGACCAAGTCGATGGCAGATGGTCGCGAAGCGTTCCAAGCTGAAGGGATTGCTTGTTATCAGACATTCCTACGCGGTATGCTCGATATCACTGACAATATCGTTGATGGAAAAATTGTCCCGCCAGCCGATACGGTGCGTCATGACGAAGACGACCCGTATTTGGTCGTTGCCGCTGACAAAGGCACGGCAAGCTTCTCCGATATAGCCAATGCCTTAGCTGCTGAATACAACTTTTGGCTTGATGACGCCTTTGCCTCCGGTGGCTCAGTCGGTTATGACCATAAGGCCATGGGTATCACAGCCCGCGGTGGTTGGGAGTCAGTCAAACGTCACTTCCGTATGCGCGGTATGGACATTCAAAACCGTGATGACTTTACTGTCGTCGGTATTGGTGACATGAGTGGTGATGTATTTGGTAATGGTATGCTGAGATCGACCCATACCAAGCTGGTCGCAGCCTTTAACCATCTTCACATCTTTATCGATCCCAATCCAGATACTGCTGCGTCTTATGCCGAGCGGGAACGCTTGTATGAAACGCCGCGCTCGACGTGGGACGATTACGAAAAGTCGCTCATTAGTCAAGGTGGTGGGGTGTTCTCACGCACGGACAAAAGCATCGCTATTAGCGCTGAGATGAAAGAGATTTTCGATATTAGCGAAGACAACTTGGCCCCTAATGAGCTTATTAGTGCACTAATGAAGTCGCCAGTGGATCTCATCTGGAACGGTGGTATCGGTACTTACGTGAAAAGCGAAAATGAAAGCCATGCTGATGTCGGTGACCGTGCCAATGATGCAGTCCGCGTCAATGGTAACGAGCTGCGTACAGCCGTCGTCGGTGAAGGGGGGAACTTGGGCTTTACCCAGCAAGGGCGTATTGAATACGCACAGACGGGCGGACGTATTTATACCGATGCCATCGATAACTCAGGCGGCGTGAACTGCTCAGATCATGAAGTCAATATCAAAATCTTACTCGGCAAAGTCGTTGAGCAAGGTGACATGACCCTGAAGCAGCGTAACGAGCTGCTAGAAAGTATGACCGATACTGTTGCAGAGCTGGTGTTGCGCCAAAACTATCTACAACCACAAGCAATTGAGCTTAGCCATATCCGCGCCGCTGCTAACCTAAGCGATCACCAGCGTTTTATCCAAATGCTAGAAAGCGAAGGTCGTCTTGATCGTGCCATTGAATACTTGCCAGCAGACGAAGAGATCGCCAAACGTCAAAAAGCGGATACCGGTCTGACCAATCCTGAACTGGCGGTGGTCATGGCCTATGGCAAAATGTGGGTTTATGACAACTTGTTGCTATCGGACTTGCCAGATGATCCATACTTTATCAATGAGCTGCGTAAGTACTTCCCAGACGAGCTGGCTACGCGTTTCTTTGATGAGATGACTGAACATCGTCTGCATCGTGAGATTATCAGTACCTATCTGACCAATAGTGTGGTCAACCGTTTGGGTATCGAGGCACTGTTCCGTCTCTATGAAGAAACCGATCAGTCTCTAGCGACTATTATTCGTGGTTATGCGATTAGCCGTGATGTCTTCAATGTGGCAAAAGCTTGGAACACGCTTGAGTCGTTAGATAATAAAGTCGATGCGACGCTGTTATTGAACCTCGAGCTGCGTCTACGTGATGCTCTCGAGCGCGGTGTGGTGTGGTTCATCAATGCCTTTGGGCAAAACTTGCAAGTGGCAGATATGATTAGCCGCTTTAGTGAAAGTGTTGAGAAACTAACCAAATCAGGCGGTTTTATTGAGCAGCAATTTTCCGAGTACTTAGAGGCAGACACCCATAGCTTGGTGGAAAAAGAGCTATCCGATACGGATGCTACCTTGTTTGCTATGCTGCCTTATCATGTTGATGCGTTAGATGCAGCGCGCCTTGCCGAGCAATATGAGCGTCCTGTCGATGAGATTGCGACCTTATACTTCGAGGCCTACCATGTCTTGCAGCTAGATTGGATGATGGATAATATCGCCAACTTACCACAGCAAGACTATTGGGATCGCCGTGCCCGTCATGCCTTAGTGAATGAGCTGTCACGTAGTCTGCGTCTGTTAATGGACGCCATATTGTCCAAGCCAGATGCACAGCAGGCATTTAGCGAATGGAAAGCGCGTCATAAAGACCATCTTGAAGGGGTAACGACGGAGATGCATAAGCTCGATAGCAATGATGAAAGTGCTATTAGCTTGTCAACGCTCTCTGTCCTTATGAGTGAGCTGAGCGGCCTAGTGACTAAATGAGTGAAAGTGAGCAAGTGACTAAGTAAAGAGTCATGAAATAAATAACAAGATAAACGTCTTTTCAAAAAAACCACCGTTATTAATTGACGGTGGTTTTTTATTGCCTTATTGTCATAATTTTTATTAACTGCCTTAACTGCTGTCTTAATTTACGAGGCTTTTTCGTCGGTAACATTGGTAACTCGGCGACAGCCTTGACCGCTGATTTGGCTAAAGCCGCCAGACAGTTTTTCGACCTTAATTTGGGTTAGGATACGATCTTTTAACGCCTGTACGTGCGAGATAATGCCAATAAGTTTACCTTCTTGCTGCAAGCTGGTTAAGGTGTCGAGCGCAATATCAAGCGACTCTTCATCAAGCGTGCCAAAACCTTCGTCCAAAAATAGCGAGTCGACGCGGATGTTGTGACTGGCCATTTGTGATAGTCCCAGTGCTAATGCTAGGCTAATAATGAAGCCTTCACCACCTGATAGATTTTTGGTACTGCGAATATCGCCGCCTTGATAGTTATCGATGACATTAAGCTCAAGGGGATTGCTGTCATCATGAATGAGCAAATAACGGTCACTCATTTTTTGTAGCTGAGTATTGGCATGGCTAATCATGACCTCAAACGTTAAGCCTTGGGCAAAGGTACGGTATTTCTTGCCATCAGCGGAACCAATGAGCGTATGTAGCTGTTGCCAAACTTGTAGTTTTTGTTTTTGCTCATTGATAGCAATGAGCTGTGCCGCTTGTTGGCCTTTTTGACTGTCGTTATCCTTAAGTTTTTGGTCAATCGCACCGATTTTTTGACTTAACTCATCAATATCTATTTGTATTTGATGGTGCTGGCCAGCAAGTATTTCTCGGTCTTCATCCGTCATAGGATTGGCAAGTTTTTGCTCTAACGCTTGCTGGGTGCTATCCAACTGTAATTTAGCTTGATGCAATGCATTATCAATCGCTAATTTACGTGTCTGTAGTGACTCACGCTCTTCTTTAGGCAGGCGGGCACTCACAAAAGCAGCTTCATCTACGAACTGTGATTCTGCGAGCAAGTTAGTAAATCCGCTTTGCTGCGTATTCAGTATAGACATCGCCGCCTGTAGCTCTGTGTCTAGCTGTTGTTCTCTAGCTGTTAATTGCTCTAGAGTCTGCTGTACAGTGTCTAGCTGCCTTTGTGCTACTACTTGCTTGGCTTTAGCCTCATCAACCGCACGGCGTAATTGATTTTCTTCATTGTCTGTATTTTTATCTGCAAAAATCTCTTTTCTATCTTGCTTTAATTGTTCGATAGCATTGGTTTTATGAGCAACTAAGTTCTCTAACTCTTTGAGCGCTGCTTCATCATTGCTAAGCTGTGCTTGCTTGGTTTCAATCTGCGCGGTCAAACTGCTTAAGCTATTGGTTAGCTGCTGCTGGCGGTTTTTCTGCTCATTAAATTGTCGTTTTAACTGGTTTAAAGCGCTGCGCTGTTGACGCAGTTTTTCAATATGACGGTCATAATCTGCGCTGTCTATTACCGTTTGCTCATCAAAACTATTACCCAATTGCTTAAGTGCATTAGATAAGTCTGCCGCATTGAGCGCTATAGTTGAGTTTAAGTGTTCTTTATATTTATCCGCTGGGTATTTATGCGTTAGAGATGAAACGGTGGTCATCAGGGGTGCCAACTCCGAGAAATTAGCGGCAATCTTATCTTTTATCCCATCAGTCTTTTGTGAGTTAAGCTTGATGTCAGTTGTTAGATTATTAATATCGTGACTAACTGTTTGTTGCTGTTTTTCGTCGGTTTCGATGGCAGTACTGAGCTTTGCCGCACTCTCAGTTAAGTTGTCATATTCGACCACTATGGTTTTAAGAGACTGTTTATGTTCAGTCAGATCATGTTTGGCGGTGTCTAATAAGGATAAGCTATGATCTATATTCGTGATGGTCGCATTAATATCATCGTTTATCTGAGTAAGAGGATTGATAATTGCTGCGATTGCTTCAGAGTAATCGTTCTTAGTCTCAAATAGTGAAGATAGGTAAGACTGGATATCACCATGTAAGATTTTGGATTGCTGCTGTAGAGCCGCTAGTTGTTGCTCTTGGTTGTTAAGAGCTTCTTTCTTTGTGGCGTATTCGATATTGTATGTTGATAAAGCCTGCTCAAGGTTATCAATAGCGGTTTCTAGTTCAGCTATTTGCTGCTGAGTTTGTTGCGTCTTAGTCTGTTTTATTGTAGACGACTGGTTTTGATCGTCATTGGCGTCGGTATTATTATTCTTGGTACTAGGGTCTAATAATGGATGATGTTTGCCATAAGGATGCTCATGCGCGCCGCAAAGCGGGCAGGGCACACCGTCCTCTAACTCTAGGATATAATCTTCAAGTTTCGCGACTTTTTGCAGTAAGGTTAGGTGTTCCTGTTTGTCTTGTTTTTTCAGTTTGGTGTTTTGAATATCTGATTTATGACTAGTAATCAGGTCGTCTAAACTCGCTATTTCTTTGTTCAGTGTAGGTAACGATTGATTGATATGTTTGATTTGGCTAGCAAGCTCAGATAGCCGCTCTAGCTTAAAACTAACTTGCTCAATCTGTGTATTGATTTGATCGACTTGCTCTTGCTCGCTGCGCATATTAGTAATGGGCTGACTTTGAATAAGTGCGGCTTGCTGCTGTTGCAGGTCGGTAAGCGCTTTACGTTGCTGCTGAATTCGGGGTTGGTCTAGGTTTTGCTGTGTAATTAACTTATCAAAATCAGTTTGTAGCTTTTTGGCTTGCTTGTCATGCGCACGCTTGTCAGTGACCAAGCTGACATTATTTTGTAGCAGCGTCTTTAATCGGCTACAAGTACTGTCAAAGGTAGCCATATCTGTATCAAGGTCGTTTAGTTCTTGATAGTCGCCAAAATATTTTTCTATATTTGCAAGCTGAGTTTTGGTTTGGTATTCCGTTTGTTTGTGACCAGTTATTTCTTGGCATAGTTTTTGGACGTTAGCGGCTAGTATTTTTTTGCGTTGATTGTCATCCGCTAAAGCTTGAGACTGCTGCTTAATATTGGCATCTAACTCCCGCGTTTTTGCGATAATAGGTAAAGTTGTTTGTAGGTTGCTTACCGCTTGTGTGTCAAGCGTAGTCGCATTTTTTAAGTGGGTGCTGGCTTGTACAAGCGCTTGTTGCTGTGTCGGAATTTTATCAAGCAAATGTTGTTGTTCAATACCCAGCCGTTTAACCATATCTCGGCTATAGCTTAGCTCGCGAAACTGACTATCAATCTCTAACGCTTTATTAGCAACATCTAAACGCTGTGCTTCTAGGATGAATACTTGCTGTGCTTGTTGTGCTGTTGAAAAATCAGTTTTATAAGTAGACAAATTTTGCTGTAATTCCTGCACACTATCTAGCCACTGAAGCTGCTCGCCCAGTGTTTTAAAGGTTTGGCGTTGCTTATCTTGCTGCTGGTTGAAGTCTGCTAATTCTGCTGCCAGAAGCTTTTCATCTTCACCACTTAATAAAGATAAGCCATCCACGCCTGCCTGCAATTTACCCAGCACGTCTTCCTCAAAGCGTTTTTTCTCATGCACATTTAAGGATATTTTGGCATAAATAGCTGTCCCCGTTATCTTCTCTAAAATGGCGGCTCTATCACCAATGTCAGACTTTAAAAAGGCGGCAAAACTGCCCTGTGCTAGCATGATGGAGCGGGTAAATTGATTGAAATCCATGCCGATAAGGTCTTGAATGTAGGCTGATGTCTTAGATTTTTTCTCTTCTAAAATCTTACCGGTTTTAACCTCACTAATCTCATGTCTAATCGGTAATAAGTTTCCCTTGGCTTTTTTGTGGGCGCGATGCTGGTACCAGTAGCATTGATAGCGTTTGGAATCTATCTCGATGATAACCTCTGCTGAGCATTCACCCGTACCTTGGGTCATGATCTCGTTCGTTGAACCAGTGATATCACCCAATCTTGGCGTTTGACTATATAAGGCTAAGCAAATCGCATCCAAAATGGTGGTCTTGCCAGCGCCCGTCTGCCCAGTAATGGCAAAGATGCCTTCATTTAGAAAAGCGGGGTCACTAAAATCAATGTGCCATTCGCCTTTTAGGGAGTTCAAGTTTTTAAGTCGTAGTTCAATCAGTCGCATGGGTAGGTCTTATTTTTATATAGAGTAGTTATAAAGAGAGTGGTGACCAGAAGTTCTTGACTAGCATCCAAAATGTGCTGTTATTATTCGGCCTGAGTATCGGCATGGCGCAGGTTATAAACGATTTGATCATAGGCGTCACGTAAGGATGATTTTTGCTCATCAGGAATATTGTGAGCAATTAAGCAGCGCTCAAATACTTCTTCCTCATTTAAATCTTGTAGGGTCTCAGAGATTTGCTGTTGGTTCAAAACTTTATTATAGGTGCGCGTGTTTTTAATTTTTAATACTTCACACGGCAAACCATCTACCATCGCCTGAATATGCTCACGCAGCTCACTGACCACGTCATCACCCGTATAAATAATTTCAAGCCAAACAGATTCTGTTGCATCAAGAGCTTGAATGGTTTTATCGATAGTCTTATTAATAGACTCCAGATCACCTGAGATTTGCGCCAATTTTTGAAATTTTGGGATGGGTAGGGAAATAACCTGCATCTGCTGTGATTCGTTATGATGTAATAGGTTGGAGGATGCAATAGAGTTATTTGTGGAATCATTACTCTGTATAGCGTCTATCTGATTGGAAACGGATCCTTCAAAGGCTTTTTGCGTATTTTCTTCGCTTTCTGCTGTGTTATCAAAACCAAATAAATCGTCCATAAAATCAGTTGTTTGAGTGGCTACTTTTTTAGCGGCTTTTTCTACCGATTGTTCAATCTTAGTCACTGTATTAGTAAGCTTAGGCATATTGCTTTCAGATGTACTATTTGACGCTGGTTTTTGATTGCTAAAATCATTCTCTACTGCGCCAAACTGTACCAGTAATACTTGTTTTTGTTGCTTAGCCTCACCCAAGCCCATTGCAATAGGCGAGCCTGAATAGCGAATACTCTCACGACCACCGACGCGCTGCGGAACATGCAAATGCCCAAGTGCCACATAGTCAAAGCTTTCATCGAACATATCAGCAGAGATTTTGCCGAGTGAGCCGACATAAAGCTCACGCACACCATCATCTTCAGTAGTCGTACCACCTGCGGCGAATAGATGCCCTGTAGCGATGATAGGGATATGACGCTGGTTTGCTTCTGCTAATTCTGTTTGCTTCGCTTTAACAATGCTGGCGACTTCATCATAATGGGCACGAATGCCTTTGATGACATTGGCATCTTTACTATCCGCGGACTCGCCAGCGCTGCTGCTACGGACATCACGGTCACGCAGATAAGGGATTGCGGCGATGATGCAATGCGGTGTACCGTCTGCATCGTCTAACACCAAGACCTCATCTTTTAAGTCTTCACAAGCGGTGCCAATGACATGAACGTTTAAGAATTTTAAGACATTGCTTGGTGCGTCCAAAAAAGTAGGGGAGTCATGGTTGCCCGCGACGATAACGATATGCTGGCAACATGATTTTGAAACTTTGCCTAAAAACTCATAATATAGCGCTTGGGCTCTATTGCTGGGGGTCATGGTATCGAAGATATCGCCCGCGACGATTAATACATCTACTTGCTGGGCGCTAATGGTGTCTTGCAGCCAGCTTAAAAAGGCTTCAAATTCCTCATAACGCATACGACCATAAAGCCTGCGTCCTAAATGCCAATCTGAAGTGTGGAGGACTGTTAAAGGTTTCATAGGCATAGACTTGGTATCGGCAAGTGTGGACATAGTTGAGCTTTAGGATATTTAGTAGAAAGTAGTCATTCTAGCAAGATTTGCTTTGGTTTTCTCTGTTAGTGACAATGGTTAAAACTTCTTTAAGTCATCACTCTTAAAAGAAGGACACACTTCAGATTGTTTTCAACATTAGTACGATGCTATAATTACTTGCACCGATAAACGGTAGTTAATTATTGATAAAAAACGGATTTTTCTATACAATATCACTTTTTGTTGATATACCTTCAAAATAAGATGCTACATCATTAGCCTTTTAGTATACAAAGCATCCTAAGCTCTACAAAATCCCCGTAAATCAAAAAAAAGCATTCCTATGAAAAAAGTATTAAGTATATTTGGCACGCGTCCTGAAGCGATCAAAATGGCACCTGTGGTTAAGGCTTTAGAGGCCAATCCTCATACTCAATCTATCGTGTGCGTGACTGCCCAACATCGCGAAATGCTTGATCAAGTATTGTCACTATTCGAGATTAATCCAGATTATGACCTAGATATCATGAAGTCTGGACAAAGTCTAACTCAGGCCAGTTCGAGAATGCTACTCGCTCTCGAGCCTATCTTAAAAGAGTGTAAACCTGACTTAGTATTGGTTCATGGCGATACTTCTACCACGCTATGTGGCGCACTGGCAGCTTTTTATCAGCAAATACCTATTGGTCATGTTGAATCAGGTCTGCGTACTTACAATATTTATTCGCCGTGGCCAGAAGAATCAAATAGGCAAATGACGAGTATCATTACTAAGCTTCATTTTGCACCGACCAAAGCTGCTGCTCAGCATCTTTATGATGAACATAACAATCCTGATTATATCTATGTCACCGGCAATACGGTGATTGATGCTTTATTAGAGGTTAAGAACAAGCTTGAAATGAATGAATCTCTACGAACTGAGTTACAACAGCAGTTTTCTGAGCTTGATTTTAGTAAACGTCGTGTCCTTATTACTGGGCATCGCCGTGAAAATTTTGGTGATGGTTTTGAGTCAATTTGCCAAGCAATTAAAGTATTAGCAGAGAAGTATCCAGATTTCGAATTCGTGTATCCGGTGCATCTCAACCCCAATGTTGAAGAGCCCGTAAATCGTTTATTAAGTGGTCTTCATAACGTCAAACTCATTGAGCCACAAGATTATCTGCCTTTTGTATATTTGATGAGTACCAGCTATATTATTCTGACTGATTCAGGCGGCATCCAAGAAGAAGCGCCGTCGCTTGGTATTCCGGTATTGGTCATGCGTGAGACGACTGAGCGTCAAGAAGCAGTAGAGGCAGGTACGGTTAAGCTAGTAGGTACTCATGGCCCTACCATCGTGGCTGAAGTTAGCAATCTCATTGAAAACGAAGCTATTTATTTAAAAATGAGCCAAGCCCATAATCCTTATGGCGACGGTAAGGCTTCAGAGCGCATCACTGAGACTATCGTTGAGTTTTTATATGAGCAAACAGCTAACACTAAAGAGTTAAGCTAACTTAATATTAAGTAAACGGGATTAAGATGAAAAATATTTGTGTATTTGGTTTAGGGTATATTGGCTTGCCAACTGCTGCGATGTTCGCCCATCATGGTGCCAATGTCGTCGGTGTCGATGTCAATCCGCATGCGGTTGATACGATTAATCAAGGCAAGATCCATATCGTTGAGCCTGGTCTTGAAGCAATTGTAAAAACAGCAGTAGATAATAATAAGCTGAAAGCTAGCCTAACGCCCGTACACGCAGATGCTTATCTTATCGCAGTGCCAACACCATTTAAGGGCGATGACCATACACCTGATCTGTCCTATATTCAAGCGGTGAGTAAAGCACTTGCACCGCTATTAGAAAAAGGTGATGTGGTCATTCTAGAGTCGACTTCACCGGTAGGGGCAACAGAGCAGATGGTTGAGTGGCTTGCTGAGGCCCGTCCTGACTTAACCTTTCCTAAATATCATGAGCCTGATATTGAAGCTGATATCTATGTGGCTTATTGTCCAGAGCGTGTGCTACCAGGCAAGGTCGTGGAAGAGCTGATATCTAATGACCGTATCATCGGTGGTATGACTAAAGAGTCGACTAAAAAAGCGCAAGAAGTCTATCGTATCTTTGTAGAAGGCGAGCTGCTAGAAACCAACTCTCGTACTGCTGAGATGGCAAAGCTGACCGAAAACGCCTCTCGTGATGTCAGCATTGCCTTCGCCAATGAGTTATCTATCATCTCTGATAAGTTAGATATCAATGTCTGGGAGCTGATCGAACTGGCTAACCATCATCCACGTGTCAATATCCTGCAGCCTGGTGCTGGGGTCGGTGGCCACTGTATCGCTGTCGATCCTTGGTTCATCGTCAACAAAAACCCTGATGAGGCGAAAATCATTCGAGCTGCTCGTGAGATTAATGATAGTAAGCCTGACTGGGTAATAGGTAAAATTAATGCTGAGATCGATAAGTTAAAAGAACAAGGTATTGAAAAGCCGACAGTAGCGCTATTAGGGTTAGCCTTTAAGCCTAACATTGATGATTTGCGTGAGAGTCCAGCAGTCAATATTGCTCAAAAAATGCTTGAAGCTGATAATGCAAATATCATATTGGTTGAACCTAATATTAATCAACTACCTGAAAAGTTAGCCGCCAGCATGTTGGTGCCTTTATCAGAAGTCGTTGACCGTGCGGATGTCGTCGCCATTTTGGTTGCTCATGATGAGTTTAAAGATAAGACGCCTTTAAAGAACATTCAAATTATGAATATGGTTGGTAATATCTAGTTTGGCTAATCTATAAAGTCGACATTCTTGAATTGCTTATAGTACATATAAAGAATATTACGTTTGAACTGTTAGTTATATTTAGGCAAATATATTATGAAAAAATTCAAAAAATTGTTTAAGAATAAGAGTAAAGACGACCGAAACGATTTAGTTGTCACTAAAGACCATAGTATCGATGCCGATGAGCTAGCAAACTATATTCGTAACCTTGAAGCAGAGAATAGGGATTTAAAAGATACTACAACTGAGAATAACACTATCTCTTATAAACTTGGAAAGACTATTATTGATACCTTAAATAATCAGTCTTCTACTACAGAATTGCCTTCCAAGCTCTTGAAAATTTATGCTGAATCACGTAAAAGAAAGTTACCTAGTTTAAAGAGTGCAAGCTTGGTAGATAAAGCCATTATTCTTCTTAGTGATAAGGAACTGCTGAATAATTATAGGTTAAGTGATGCTAAGCCTGAAAAGAAGTTAGAACATAAAAAAAATAGTAGAATTGACAGGGTTATCAAGCCAGAGAATGAGACTAATACTATTTATGAACAGAAAAATATAGAAAACCCTGTATTTAAAAAAAATATCCCTACTAGTAATTCAGTTGTTAACAGAAAAAATTATATAGATACAGACAATAAAGATGCACCTTTTGGTTCATTTAGCCATCTAGATGCTACAGAGCTATCACAAAATGCGCCTGTTTGGTATGAAGTACCAGTGCAAGCTGGACAAGTACTAACGATAAAAGCAGCTTCTAATTACTTAAATACGAAAACTACTGATCGTAAAGCTATATTATTGTTAAAAAGCTATGACTCTAATGGTAATGAGATTCATGAGCCATGTGGCAAATTGTCTTATTCTTCCCATTTAAAAGGTTATTTTAAATACTTACACTCTACTAATAATAAAGTTCAAGATTTACATACCTTCACAGTACCCGATGATGTTAGTAAAATTCATATTGGACTTTGCCCTTTTAACATAACTAAGGGTGAGCAAGTCTTCGTTAGTAATTTTAGTATTGAGCCAAAAATAAATAAGTCTCAAATTGAGAAAAAATTATCTTTTGGTTCGTTCAAACAGCAAGACACTATAGAGTTACCTCAGGAAGATCCTGTTTGGTATGAAGTGCCAGTGCAAGTTGGACAAGTACTAACGATAAAAGCCGCTTCTGAGTACCTAAATACTCAGGCTACTGATCGTAAAGCTATACTATTAATAAAAAGCTATGATTCGAATGGTAATGAGATTCATGAATCATGTGGGAAAATGTCTTATTCTTCCCATTTAAATGCATATTTTAAGTATTTACCCTTTACTCATAATAAAGTTCAAGAACTACATACCTTTATCGTACCTAGTGGTGTCAGTCAAATTAATATAGGGTTAAGCGGCTTCAATAAAAATGAAAACGAGCAAGTATTTGTTAGTAACTTTAGTATTGAGCCAAAGCTAAATGAGTCTCAGATTACCAAGTTTGTATCGCCAAGTGCGCAAGCAGCAGAGATTAGCATTATCGGTTGGCCTGAATATCCGATCAATGATAAACCTTATATTATTGGCATTATGGATGAGTTCACTACAGGTTCTTTTGAGCAAGACGTAAACCTAATCCAACCTAGACCAGACAACTGGTTTGCTTTAGCAGAGAAATATAAGCCGGTATTATTTTTCATCGAAAGTGCATGGAAAGGCAATTATGGCAGTTGGCAGTATCGTGTCGGTCAATACGCTAATAAGCCAGGTCACGAAATTGAACAGATTTGTCAGTATGCCCGTGATAAAGGCATACCTACATTGTTTTGGAATAAAGAAGATCCTGTCCATCATGAGAAGTTCATGTGTAGTGCTAAGTTAGTAGACCATATTTATACTACTGATGCTAATATGGAAAATTCTTATATTACAAAAACTGGCAATACAAACGTACACGCTCTACCATTTGCAGCACAGCCAGCTCTGCACAAACCAGCATCGCTAATGGGTCGCAAACCACGTTCATGCTTTGCTGGCAGTTGGTATGGCAATCGTCATGCTGAAAGAGGCGAAGCTATGGGCTGGCTGTTGCAAGCTGCCAATAATTATGGATTAGATATATATGACCGTAATTATGGCACTGGTATTTTCCCTTTCCCAGAAGAGTACCGAGCAGGAATCAAAGGTAGTCTGCCTTATAAAGAGCTTTGTGAAGAGTATAACCGTTATCGAGTATTCTTAAACGTCAACTCAGTTACTGAATCACCAACTATGTTTTCGCGTCGTGTGTTTGAACTGATGGCTTGTGGTACACCAGTGGTGAGTACATATGCCAAGGGCATCGAAACGTTGTTTGATTCTGATGCTGTATGGTTAGTAAATAGCCAAGAAGAGGCTGATGAAGCTATTTATACTCTAATGACTGATGATGCAGAATGGCGTAGAAGAAGTCTGGCAGGTATTCGTGAAATATTCTCAAAGCATACCTATGCTCACCGACTCAACAGTATTTTTACAGATCTGAATATAGAAAGTCGCATTGCAACAAGCCCTAATGTTATGCTCTTTGCAAAAGCTAATAACCCAGCAGAAATTGATGTGCTTGAACAGTTTGCTCAAAAACAAAGCTACAAAGAATTTCTCTTGGTTATTGAGTATGCACACAGCGTAGCTTCAGTGCAAAGTAACTTATCTGAAAACATCATTTTTCTTGATTCAGAGGAAAGAAAAACTTGGGCTATCAAAAACCAAAACGATTATTCTATCGCTGGTTGGGTAACACCTACTAATTACTACGGTGAGCATTACTTACGTGATCTTATCAATGCTAGTATTTACGAACCAAATGCAAAAGGCTGGGCGAAAGCGCTTAATAATGATGTATTTGGTTATGGTGAGCAAGGTCTATTAAGCGGCGCACTTTGGGAAATAAATGAATTTTTTAGACGTCATGTTGATGCCACAGCCGATGTTAGGATAATAGATCCTAACCTATATTTAGCGGATAGTGATCAGTTTAAGAACATAGATTTAGAGCACCAACAGGTAAGAGGAGCTTAAAATGTTAAAACGTGTATTAATATGCGCCAATCCTGACCTTAATTATATAGACGGCTCTTCCATTTGGGCACAAACCATAGCTTTAGCACTATCTGCAACGACTACTGCGAAAGTTGACTTTATAGCTAAAAGTACACCAGAACGTGATGAGTTATTCGCGCCACTAAAAACCGCGCAGTATCTCAATATTATTGATGGTGCCAAACATTCATATTGGCAGGGCAAGAGCTACAAACGACTGTCCCTACCTATGATGACTGAGCTTGCCGTAGCCCTTAATCATACCAACACTTATGATGTTATTGTCGTTAGAGGTCTAGAAATTGCTACTCAATTACTAGACCACCCTGAAGTACTTGCTAAGTGTTGGATGTATTTGACAGATATACCACAAAGCTTAGCAGATTACGATAATGAACAGCGTCATATTATGCAAAGTATCGGTCAGGGTTGCCAAAAACTACTATGCCAAACTGAAGGTTTTATAGATTTATGGCAAGCTTTAGTACCTAGCCTCACAGATGATAAGTTCAATTTATATACGCCTGTTATACCAGATATCCCAATTAATTTACCTTTATTAACAGAGCGACCTCTACAGGCTATATATGCTGGAAAGTTTAAAGCGGATTGGATGACTATGGAGATGGCAGAAGCGTGGTCTGCCATTCATTATCAAATCCCAGATAGTACGCTGGTCATGATAGGGGATAAAATTCATAACGAAGCCAATCAACCTGACTATCAGCAACGTATGCGTTACGCTTTAGAAAATACAGATGGCCTAAGCTGGCTAGGCGCTCAATCTCGAGAGTCAGTACAGCAAGAGCTACAACAAGCTAGAGTAGGACTCTCTTGGCGAGCAGAAAGCATGAATGATACGGTGGAATATTCTACTAAAATTTTAGAATATGGCGGTGCAGGCTGTGCTGCTATTCTCAACCGTAATACATTACATGAGCAATTATTAGGAAGTGACTATCCTTTATTCGCTAATAGTGCAAGGGAGTTTTCTCAGCAGCTTACTCGTGCGTTAATGGTTCCCGAGGTGGCTCAGCAAGCTGCCGATGCATTACAGAAACTAGCCAAGAAACATACCTTTTCGACACGCGTAAATGAGATACGACAATGGCTGGCAGACATACCTGCTGTACCAAAAGCTGTAAAAAAGACGCGCATATTAGTAGCAGGACATGACCTCAAATTCTTTACTTTATTACAGAGTAAACTAGAAGCCTCAGGACAGTTCGAGTTTTTGATTGATCAGTGGCAAGGTCATGATAAGCACAATGAATCACAAAGCCATGTATTACTACAACAAGCTGATATCGTTTTTTGTGAATGGTGTTTAGGCAACCTTAAATGGTACTCGCACAATAAATTACCGCATCAGCGTCTTATCGCTCGCTTTCATGCTCAAGAAGCTCGTGTACCTTATATGAGCGAAGCGAATTGGGAGGCTATTGATCATGTCGGTTTTGTTAGTGAGCATATTCGTAGGCAAGCATTAAATGTATTTAAGGGCTTTCCCATTGAGAAAACCTCTGTAATACCTAACTATCTAGACGTTACTAAGTTCACGCCTAAGAAAAAAACTGGTGAGGCACGTTATACGCTAGGTATGATAGGGGTGGCACCCAAAAGCAAGCGTTTGGATCGGGCTATTGATTTATTAGAAGCGTTGTTAGAGGAAGATGATCGATATTGCTTGCGTGTTAAAGGAAAAAATCCATTAGATTATAACTGGTTATTAAAGCGTGAAGACGAACTAGCCTATTATCAGCAAATATTTAAACGTATTAATAGTAACCCTACACTTAGGTATAAAGTAATATTTGATCCACCGGGTGATGATGTTAATGAATGGTTTACTATGGTAGGTTTTATTCTTTCTCCATCTGATTTTGAGTCTTTTCATATGGCTATCGGTGAAGGCATGCTAACAGGAGCCGTACCTATCATTTGGAACTGGGAAGGTGCTGCAGGCATCTGGGGTAAAGACTTTGTGTATAGTAATAAAGAAAGGATGATGGAAAATATTCTTAATAATACTCATGAGTCTAAGTTAGATACATCTTTTTTAAGTAATGATGTTGTTTTTAGATGGGCAAAAAAATTACAGTAATTTTTTAATTATCTATAGGGCTATAGGGAATATTATGTCCGACTCTTATTATTTATTTTCGAGCTTTAAAGAAAATCCAGAGTTTCTTTTTGATGGGTATTGTTTTGTTGGTAGTGATTTTATTTTTGGAAATTTAGGTGCCAAAAATTATATAAGTGAAAATAACACCAAGATTGAAGGAGGAGAAGATGGTTGCTACATAGTAGCTCACCGTCAAAAGGAGAAGTTTACATTTGGTAGTGATTATGGTGGATATAAAAAAGTTCTATACTACTATGACCCATTAAATAGAGTATGGGCAGTATCAAATTCTTTAAGGATACTTGTAAAACATCTTAGAGATTTTGGAGTAAATATAACATTAAATCTCTCCCAATTATATTTTCATGCTTTGACTAAAGGTGTAGCTGCACAGCAGCCAGTTTCATTTAGTACAATTGCAAATGGTATATTCTTATTGCCAACTAATACAACTTTGGTCATAGATAGTTTTGGATTAGAAATCAGAAATAATAACAATAATAAATATGAAAATCAGAAGCTTAGCTATAACTATATGTTATCTAGGTACGTTGCTATATGGACTGCTAGATTTGAAACTATATTTTCTGATTCAAGTTTAGTAATAAATCAAGCACTAACTGGTGGAATTGATTCTAGAGCAGTGTTTTCTATTACTAGCTTGGCTAGAAAAAAAATAGTCTCTTCAAAGAAAGCTCGTCATAGCTTCAAGTGTGGAAAAATAAGAGGGGATTCAGCTGACCTAGACGTAGCAGGGAAAATAACTGAACATTATGGTTATAATTTAAATGAAAATATACTTAAAGGTGAGATACGTTATTTGAATGGAGAAGAAACTTATTCTAGATGGAAGAATTTAAGTTTAGGTTTATATTTTCCAACATATTTTGACTCTAGAAAAACAAACCCTTTCCATATAAATATTAGTGGAGGAGGTGGAGAAAAGTATAGACCATATTACAGACAAAGCCGAGATGATACGTTTGAAAAATTTATTGAAAGAAATTTATCTCAAATGGAAAGCATTTCTAGTCAAATAGAGATGGAAGGAGCTATGCTAAATTCAATGAGATACCTAGATGCCAATAATCAAAAAGATCCTTTACAATTACATTATTCTGAGTTCAGAAATCGTTTACATTCAGGTTTTTTCTCTCAGTTTATAGTAGATATATCTCCACTAAACTCACATTTACTATCTGATATTGCTGATAGTTTCAGTGATAAGATAAGTAGTTCTCAGTTGTTATATGACTTGATAAACTTAGAGCCTGAAGTTCTAAATTTTGACTTTGATAAAAAGGAAAAGGCACCTAAAGTCCATCATATATCAGACTTGACCTTGCTTGACGGCTTTGGCGAAAGTATACAGAAAGGAAAGTTATATTTAGATAGCAACAACTTAGAAGAAAGAAATACAGATATCAGTAGTAAGAGTAATGCTTATACATATTACTTAGAGAAAGATGTGGAAAAAGCCATTAGTACAAAGGAGGTCAATCATATTTGGGACAAAGACTTTATAAATAACGTAGAATCTAAGGTTAGGCGTTTATCAGATGGTGAAAGGCTTACACATGCAATGGAAGGTATTTCTATCTCAAGTCTTATAGCATCATCTATGTTTTATCTATAAATATTAAGAGTGGATTATGTCTAAAAGATTTATACGTCTAAAAGAATTAAACTGCAACATGGAAAAAAATTATTCTCCTAGTGAAGCCTACTTAGAGAAAAACAATAAATTGCAAAAGAATGAAATATATCCAGTTTCCACTGATGCAAATGGTAATCAATTTAGTGTATACAAATCTCGTTTAGATAAAGAAATATATTTAATAGGTGATTCTTCAATAGAGTCTATTTATGTTAGACCTAGTATGAGACCACACAGTTGCTTAGAAAAAATACTATTAGAAAATGGTTACAGTTATTCTGTATACAATCAAGGGGTATCAGGTTCCCAGATACAAAACATAATTAATGTAATTATAAATAAGCTTGGTAATAAACAGGGATCAACATTGATTTTATCTCTCCCAACTAATGATTCAACTGTATTGAGACTAAAAGAAAATTATTTTAGTGATCATTGGAGGTATGCATCAGTCGTACCAGCATCGAATGAAAAATCACCTATTATAAAAAATATAAGTTATGAGCCATACATAAGAAACTTAAGTATAGTTATAGAAATATGTAAGTTACTTCAGATAAATCTATTTATTACAACTATAGTGTATACAGGTATTAATCTTAGATTTAAGGCTCTGAATGAAATAGCTAGAAATATTTGCGATAAAAAAAATGTAGCATTTATCGATTTTGAGGATAATTTAGCTAAAAGTAATTATTTTTTTTATGATGATGTACATTTTCTTCCTGAGGGCTGTCGGTACTATGCGGAAACTGTCTTTAATAATATTAAAGACAGTCTAGAGACAGACGGATCTAAGAGAATAGAGACTCATAGGATATGTAGTGATTTAGTTGTTGAACAGAGTGTTAACTGGTCCGACTATTTTAGTGTTTCATCTATTGATAGTATCAAGGTTATAGTTGATGGAGAGTTTTCTATGGAATCTGATGGCAGACAAGCTCTATTATCTGTAGATTATGGAGTAAAAAATGTAAATACTAACTTAGCGAAATCTAATAATGACGAGATTGGTTATTTTAAATACCTAACAGCTCCAGCTGGGAAAAGAATAGAGCTAGTTATTGACTTAGAAGTACCTTCTGACTGTATAAAGATGCGCGTAGGTGTGAGAGCTTGGAATAGTACAAATGTGAAAATTCATAATGCATTTATATCAATAATTAAAGCATAACATAATTTACAAATTAATGAGTCATAGATATATTTTTTACATCAGTTACAGGGCATTCATTGTGAAAGATACTACTATTAGTACTTTAGAAGTAGAGTCAATTAAAGAAGTCTTATTAAAAGATAGCGCAGAGAATATGGTGAAGATAAAACAAGGTTTGACTAGGGCACAAAATCTTGTCTATACGCAACTAGAAAGCTTATCTTGGTTACAACGTCGTTTGTTAACTAGCACTCAATTACCTCCTTTGAGGGGTTGGGCCAGCTCTCCGGATGTACTATTACATTTGCATACACATATTATGCAGGCTAGACCCAAAGTAGTGGTAGAGTTCGGTAGTGGTGCGTCAACTTTGGTGATTGCCGATGCACTTAGTCAGAATGGTGGAGGTAAGCTATTTTCTATAGAGAATAGCAAATATTATGGTGCACAGACGTTATCTCAATTACAGCAAAACCATCTACAAGACTGGGTAGATCTTCGCATTGGTGAATTAGAGACATGGGATGCAGAACATCTTAACCCTAATGATGCTAGCAAGCCCTCGCTTTGGTATCCAAAGTCCCTATTACAAGATATCGAAAATATAGATCTAATATGGGTGGATGGTCCACCAGGTAACACGTGTCCGTATAGTCGTTATCCAGCGCTACCAGCGCTATTAAATCAGTTATCTGATAATGTTGAGGTATGGATGGATGATACTATTAGACAGATAGAGAAAGATATTTGTGAGGATTGGGCACAAAAATATGGTTTTGATCTTGAGTACTTTACCTTAGAGAAAGGGTTAGGAAGACTTACGCGCCCTATATAAATTATTCTCCTCTTGAGTCTAATAGAAGTATTAGTTAGCGACTTTAGTAAAAGAAAGTGTGATTGTAAATTAAATATTATTTGTAAAATTGAGGTTATAGTATGTTTGATATCGTTATATCTGTAGATGATAATAAAGTTTTAGGAAAGATTGCAGTTGATAGCTATTTTTTTGAGCCATCCAAGTATGAATATGCATATTATTTATATAAAAATGGTGAAAGAATAGATACTGTATGGTATACAAAAAATATGGAAGTTGCTTTTGCTCTAAAAGATATGACTGGGGTTTTTTTTGTTAAAGCTTTTATTAAAGATATAGAGCATGGAGATACAAGAAACTATAACTCAGAGAAAATGTCTATTGACAGCTGAAGTTATAGATAAATATTTTTAGACTGAATATAGAGTAGTTGTTATTTCTATTTTTCTTGATTTTCTAATATTAAATTCATATTAATTAGCTAAGATTATATGATTTTTATACATAAAAAGATATAGTCTTAGCTATTCTGTTTAGTAGGTGTAAAAAATGAAACGTCTATTCAATGCCTCTAAAGAACCTAGAATAGCTTTAATAAGCGACGAGCTAACCTCTTTGGCATTGGACGAAAGTTCTGTAAAGATTTTTCAAATCAAAGATAAAAACTGGTTTCAGTTATTTAAGATATTTAAACCTGATTTTATTTTAGTTGAATCCGTATGGCGAGGGTATAAGGATAGTTGGCGCTATAAGGTAGCCAACTATCCTGACTATCCTGAACGCAACAATGTCGAGCTACGCAAGCTTTTAGAGATGGCAGATAGATATAATATTCTAGCAGTATTTTGGAATAAAGAAGACGGCGCGCATTTTAATCGCTTTATTAATTCTGCCAGTTTGTTCAAGTATATACTGACCGTTGATTCAAACTGCGTTGAACGTTATCAAGCGATATTGGGTGATAAGGTAAAAGTAGGGGTGTTACCCTTTGCAGTACAACCTAAGTTTCATTATCCCGCTACATCACCACCGCGCTATCGTAAGAGTTTATTTATCGGCAGTTACAGTAAGCATATCCACAATGCTCGGCAACAGTGGCAAGACATGACATTCAGTGCTGCATCGCCCTATGGATTGGATATCATCGACCGCAACTCAGATCGTAATCCTGACGTTTATCGTTATCCCGATTTACCTAACACCACAGTATTCCCTAATGTGCCTTATAATAAGACGGGTGATATATACCGTCAGTATTCACACTGTATTAACGTCAATACAGTGACGGACTCGCCTAGTATGTTTTCTCGTCGATTAATTGAGATTATGGCATGTGGACGTTTGGCTGTAAGCAATCCTAGCGTATCAGTAAGTACACGCTTTGAGGGGATGTGTGAAGTGATAGAAAGTCGCGAACAGGCGGATGAGTTATTTGCACAGCTCTCTAAAGGCTACACCAAGCAGCAGATAGATATGATGCGTTATGCGAGTGCTCATGTATTAGAGAATTACAACTACGATCAATGGTTACAGCATATCGTAGATTTTATCGAGTCATAGATAGCTTCTATTATAGAAAGAGGCTTATAGTATAAGTTATCAAAAACTACCCGCTAAATACAAAAACCTACCAGTAATTAATGGTAGGTTTTTTTGTGCGAGTTAAAAGCCTTAATTCAACCAATAACTAACTGCTCTAAGCTATCATTTTTCTCAGCTAAATTAGCAATCATCGATAATGCATGTGCTTGTTGGTCAACGACCTTATCTTTTGGTGTTGCCGCAGTACCATCTCGCAACCAATTATCATCGGTATCGCTAACATTTTGATTGTGCTGCTGATTATGTAGATTATACCAAGCCAAATCATGATGTAGCGCGACCACATCACCCATGATAAGTAGGGCGGGCGTGGGTAGCTGATTCTGTTCTTGCAATTCAACAATAGTTGCAAGCGTTCCTATCAATACTTGCTGATTGGGCATACTGGCATTGGAGATGATAGCAATAGGGGTGTCAGCATCGCGGCCAGCTTCAATTAAGCCCTCAGTTAAACGAGCCAGCGAATGCAGACCCATATAAAATACTATGGTTTCGTCAGTATTTAGAAAGTTCTTAAAGTTCTCATTGGGTGAACCAGCTTTTAAGAACCCAGTGACAAAACGCACTGATTGCGAATGATCTCGGTGAGTCAGCGGAATACCAGCATAGCTTGCGGCGGCATTGGCAGCCGTAATACCCGGAACGACTTGATAAGGAACACCATGTGCGCGTAGACTTTCGATCTCTTCGCCACCGCGGCCAAAAATAAAGGGATCACCGCCTTTTAAACGCACCACACGGCGACCTTCTTTAGCACTATTGACCAATAGCTCATTGATACCTAATTGTGCCACAGCATGATTGCTGCGTTTCTTGCCAACGAATACTTTATCAGCGTCACGGCGGCATAAATCCAATACTTGCGGTGATACCAGCGCATCATAATAGACGATATCCGCTTGCTGCATCAGACGCAGCGCTTTGAACGTGAGCAGCTCTGGGTCACCAGGCCCGGCACCGACGATATATACTTCACCTATCTCGTTTTTGCCAGTTCGAGATTTTTGGGATATATCATTCTCTGTATTTTTCTCACCGATAGCAGCTGCTGTGTTATTTAAATCAGCTTGCAATTGAGCCGCCGCTTCCTTTTCATTGCCCGCAAACATCAGCTGACTGACGGGGCCTTCAAATGCCTTTTCCCAAAACTGACGACGTCCAGTAAGGGTTGGTATTTTGGTTTTAACCTCCGCACGAAACTCGCCGGCAAGCTTAGCTAATTTACCATAGCCTTGGGGGATTAACGTCTCAAGACGGGCGCGTAATAGACGTGCCAGCACCGGCGCTTTACCATTTGACGAGATACCAATCACAATCGGATTACGATCTACGATAGCGGGGAAGATAAAATCACAGAGTGGCGGGGTATCGACGACGTTCACTGGAATATTGAGTTCCGTAGCATCGGCATGAATTTGATGGTTCAGCGCTTCGTCATCCGTGCCAGCGATAATGACGCGTGCGCCTGTCATATAAGTTTTATTATAATTCTCATAAATGAGTGCGTGCTTACTGTCACTTAGCAAGGCTTGTATTTCGTCGCTAATACTTGGTGCAAGGATAGTGATGCACGCGCCAGCACGGCTGAGCAAGTCAGCTTTGCGTAGCGCCACATCGCCGCCGCCGACGATAAGTGCTTTGCGACCTTCTAGTTTAAAAAATAGCGGAAAGGTGTTCATAGGATTACCTGTAATTCATTCAATGTAAGGTATGTCGCTATTATGAGGTATTACAGGTATACGCTCACGTAGCGAATTGGCATTAGCATATTCGTTTTTGACATGATAACGGCGGTTTTTGCGATGAAAGGGAATAGCGCCTATAAACTAAATATGTTTGATATTAAGTAACCCTAGGGGTATAATTTACTATCGATATGGGCAAAGGCTGTTATGAAAAGTCGTGAATTGATAAAAGAGATACAAGCCGATGGGTGGTATTTGGCAAGAGTAACAGGCAGTCATCATCATTTCAAACATGATAATAAGCTGGGCATAGTAACCATACCGCATCCAAAAAAGGATCTTCCCAAAGGAACGATTAAAAGCATATTAAAACAAGCTGGACTAGTGTAGTCCATTTTGTAAAATCTTAAACAAATAGAAATAACTGTATGATAACAAGAGGTAACCTTATGTTATATCCAATTGCGATCGAGCGCGGCGGCAAAGATACTGCCCACGGTATTATCGTACCTGACATTGCAGGGTGTTTCTCAGCTGCCGATAGTTACAACGATGTCTTTGAAAATACCATTGAAGCAATTACAGGTCACTTAGAATGCCTTGCAGAAGAAGGGATGGAAATCCCATTACCAAGTGATATCGAACAGTATATCGATAATCCAGATTATGAAGGAATGACATGGGCAGTCGTCGCTGTTGACGTGAATCGTTATCTTGGTAAAACTGAGAAAGTCAACGTAACGTTACCTAGTCGATTGATTCACTTAATTGATGCTAAAGTTGCCAGTAATAAAGAGCGCTATAGAAGTCGTAGTGCCTATCTATCGAACCTAGCAGAAAAAGATTTGATTATGACTGACGCTTAAACGATAAAAAACCGACTCGATTGAGTCGGTTTTTTATTTCTTTTATTATATCTAGGTTTTTAAGTTACAACTGCGTATGCAAACCACACTCACGGCTTTCTTCTACTTTCGTTGGATCAAAGTAGTCATGCTCGTTAGGTAAGTTATGCTCGTCCAAGTATACATCTAAATCGGCGTCGTTCTTGTCAAATAGTGGCGCGACTTTTAATACACCATCTTTCGATAAGCTAAGTACATCGAGACCTTGGCGGAATTCGGTTTGATCTTTACGAATGGCGTTGAACCAAACGTCAGGCTTTAGCTCATCTAGCGCACGGCGGAAGGGCTCAAGTTTCACTTGTTCTGTAAATTCATCATGCTGTGGGTTATCAATCCCTGGGATGCCATTCATCGTGGCATCACGATGCGCCGCCGTTTGCTTAGGGATATAGGTAACGACATTAAGATCTAAGTCTTTGATCACTTTATTAGCAAAACAATAAGTGGCGTCCGTGTTATAACCAGAATCTACCCATAATACGGTGATATCAGGACGTTGCTTGGCAACTAAATGCAAGATAGCCGACTCGTAAGGGCGGAAGTTGGTGGTAATGATAGGGTTTTTAGCCTGACTGAGTGCCCATTCAACGATTTGCTCTGGTGATTTTCCTTGTAGCGCTTGGTTGGCTTGATCAAGGTCTAGATCTGGGTGTAATTGACTCATAATATGTTCCTTAATGGTGGTTAATAATTTAAATGAGTAAAGTTAAAGATGGTAAAAAAATTAAATATTTAATAGTAGTCGTAGGCTTGGTTTTTAACCCAGCTGTGAAAATTTATAAAAGTAAAATGCTGGGTTAAAAACCCAGCCTACAAAAATAGGTCGTTGCTGTCATAATTTAAATTGAAATAATACAAATTAGGCGTCCGCAAACATCGGTAAGTCGGCGGCGTTGCGACCGTCATAACTGCTAGCCAGCGCGTTAAATGCTTGGCTGATGTCGGAGATGGACTGTAGGTCATGCTCGCTTATCATAAAACTGTCCGCGCCCGCACGTAGTAGGTAGGCAATTTGGTCACGCCCAAACTTGCCAGCCATACGAATCTCGCCTTGGTAACCGATCTGGCGTAGGGTCTGGGCAAAGCTAAAGCCGCGTCCATCGGTGAACACTGGCACATTAATCACAATTAAATCTTGCTGCAATAAAAACTCTGGTATGCGAGTTAGCACTTCCGTATCGCTATTCGATGTCACCCAGACACCAAGATTGCTGGCATGTTGAGCGAGTAATTCATACACCTCTTGCAATAGACCGCCAGCAATATTGCCCTTAGTATCCAATAAATCGCTAAGCGGTAAGAGCACATCGAGCTTTTCTTGCTTTTGTAAAATTTCGAGCAATGATATGTGGGTCAGTGCGATACCATCTGGTAGATCGTTAGTCGTCAGTACATGCCAAGTATCGTTTTGACTGATGTCCACAGCCTCGCTATTGAAAAGATGATGATTACCCATAGACCTTCTCCTTAAAGGGTGCAAGGCCAATACGATTGATCAGCTCACCAAAGCCTTCTACCTCATTCTCATTAGCCACGCGTTGCTCTAGATAGACGTCTACTATCTTTTGTATCGTCGTCGCGACATCATCAGATGGCACCGCTTTACCCAATATCTTGCCGATTTTGGCGTCGTTACTAGAGTTTCCGCCGAGGCTGATTTGATACCAGTATTCGCCTTTTTTATCGACACCAAGGATACCGATATCGCCGGTATGATGATGCGCACAGGCATTCATACAGCCAGACATATTGAGGCGGATTTCACCCAAATCATAAAGATAGTCGAGATCATCAAATTGCTTTTCGATTTGTTCAGCGATATTGTGGGTTGTGGCATTGGCGAGCGAGCAAAAGTCCCAGCCTGGGCAGACGATCATATCGGTGAGGGTATTGATATTTGGACGGGCCAAATGTAGCGCAACCAACTGTTGCCATAGCTCGTATAAGCGGTTGGTTTGTACATCAGCGAAAACCAGATTTTGCTGATAAGTACCACGCAATTCACCAAAGCTATGTTCATCAGCGAGGTCGGCGAGGGCGTCCATTTGCGACTCACTGATATCACCTGAAGGCACGTACTTACCATTGACCAACCCTGCTTTTAACGAAATCACCACGGCGCGATAACCTGCGATTTTATGGGCGACCGTATTTTGGTTATACCAATTGGCAAAGTCTTTATCAGCGTTTAATTGCTGCTGCAAGTCCGACTGTACTTGGAGCGCATCAAAGCTTAGATAATCAGGTTCGGTAAAATAACTACTGGCTTTGTCAAAGCTGGCATCGGTTAGAGTTAATGAGCCATCTTTGGTGTGTGCTTCCCATTCAGCGTCGACCAGTTTAGCAAAGGCAGGACCGCCCATGCTCTCGACTAATATTTTGATACGCGCTTTGAATTTATTATCGCGGCGACCATGCAGATTATAGACGCGCAAAATCGCATCTAAATAGCTGAGTAAATGATGGCGTGGTAAAAATTTATTAATGGTTTTGCCAATCACTGGCGTACGTCCAAGCCCGCCACCAACAATCACCTCAAATCCAAGCTCGCCTTCTTCATTGGCTTTTAAATGCAGTCCGATATCATGCACCTGCGTCGCTGCCCGATCATTGGCGGTACCAATGACGGCAATCTTAAATTTGCGCGGTAAAAATGCAAACTCAGGATGAAAGGTTGACCACTGGCGAATAATCTCACAATAAGGACGTGGATCAGCAATCTCTTCTTTATGAATACCGGCGTAAGGGTCAGTGGTGGTATTACGAATACAGTTGCCCGAAGTCTGAATGGCATGCATCTGTACCGATGCCAGCTCCGCCAAAATATCTGGCACTTCTTCAAGTTTTGGCCAGTTCAGCTGCATATTGGTACGAGTGGTAAAGTGTCCGTAACCTCTGTCATATTTGCGGGTAATCTCGGCGAGCTTACGCAATTGATAGGTTGCCAGCAAGCCATATGGAACCGCAATACGCAACATCGGCGCATAACGCTGGATATAAAGACCGTTCTGCAAACGCAGCGGCAAAAATTGCTCTTCTGGCAGCTCGCCTGCCAAAAACCGTTCGGTTTGGTCGCGAAATTGGGCGACTCGTTCTTCTACCAAGGTTTGGTCAGCATAATTATATTGGTACATGACGTAATCTCAATAATGATAGACGTATATGATAGCTTAAAAACTGCTCAGTGACAGTTTAGTTTAGCTTAGCGTCACATCATATAAGCTATAGCGTTAAAACATAAATTCCTATAAGTCATATCCATATCCAAAGTCAGCATAAATTTTCATAACGAAAATTCGGTAGCCTATGCGTATTCTATTTATAACCCATTTACTCAGCTTTCTCACTCATCATTAAGGTTTTAAATTAATATGACATCTTCAGTCCCCAATCAAGCAGCCTCAAAACTAGTACCCCCTCATGGTAGCGACACCCTAAAGCCACTATTATTAAAAGGTAAAGCACGCGAAGAGGCTCTAGAACTTGCCAGCACTTTGCCGACTATCACGCTAAGCTCACGTGAGCGTGGTGATTTGATTATGCTTGGTATTGGTGGCTTCACCCCGCTAAATGGCTTTATGAATCAAGCCGATTGGCAAGGCGTTGTTGACAACATGCGTCTGCAAAGTGGTGAGAATGCTGGCTTGTTTTGGCCAATCCCCATTACTTTATCTGCTCCAAGAGCACTGACCGATACTTTGAGCCAAGGTGATAAAGTGGCTTTGGTCGCGGATGATGGGGAAGTGATGGGCATCATTACTGTCGAAGAAACTTATGATATCGACAAAGACCATGAGTGCCAGCAAGTCTTTACCACAACTGATCCTGAACATCCGGGCGTGCAGCAAGTCCTGAACCAAGGCGAAGTCAACATCGCAGGTCGCGTCGAAGTACTAAGCGAAGGCGAGTTCCCCGCCTTATACCCAGAGATTTATAAAACGCCAGCTGAGACGCGCGAGATATTGGATGCCAAAGGCTGGAAAACAGTCGCCGCCTTCCAAACGCGTAACCCTATGCACCGCTCACACGAATATCTGGCCAAGATTGCGATCGAGATTTGTGATGGCGTACTGATTCATTCGCTACTCGGCGCATTAAAACCAGGAGATATCCCAGCTGAGGTACGCCAAGAAGCCATTAAGACCTTGATTGATAATTATTTCAGAGCTGATACCGTGATCCAAGCAGGCTATCCGCTAGACATGCGTTATGCCGGTCCGCGTGAGGCGCTACTGCATGCAGTATTCCGTCAAAACTACGGTTGTAGCCATCTGATTGTTGGTCGTGACCACGCTGGTGTCGGCGATTATTACGGTGCCTTTGATGCGCAGACTATCTTTGAATATGTTGGTAAAGACGACCTTATCACTCAGCCGTTAAAAATTGGCTGGACCTTTTGGTGTAATGCTTGTAATGCGATGGCATCAGACAAGACTTGCCCGCATGATGCAAGTGAACACGTTAAGGTATCAGGTACTAAGCTACGTAAAGCCTTATCAGAAGATGAGGATGTGCCAGACAACTTTAGCCGTCCAGAAGTTTTGCAGATTTTGCGTGATTACTACGCTGGTATCGCTCGTGAAGAGCGTGCAGAGATCAAACTTACTGGCGCATCAGCCGTATAATTAACATTTGTCTTATTAGCAAATAAAGCTAGTACTAAAAAATGAAAAATGAAAAAAGGTGTCAGACGATAAATCTGACACCTTTTTTATGCTCTAAAGCTAGATTATTTAAAGCTACGTATTACCTTATGTTATCGCCTCATCGAATTCTAATTCAGCTCTAAATTCCCCTCAAGTTTCTCATAGTTTCCGGCTAGCGTCCCGCCACCTGAGCAAAAATAGTTTAATGCATATTTATCTTGGCTATCAATGGTCAGCGTATCCTCTTTAAATTGGAAGAACGCCATGCTGTCATTGCTGTTGTTTATCTTGGTCTGAAAAATAATACCATGTGCATCGTCTTGACCTAGCAACGTCGCCTTAGCGTCAAACTGACACGTTGGTTTTTTGACATCGCTGCGGGCACGCACCTTTATGGCAATATCTGCCGCTCCATCAGCTCTCACTATGACGCCCACCCAATCACTGCCTTGCTTGCGCGTCGCATAGCCGTTTGAAGCATAGTCACCAACGATTTTCTGTACCGCAGGTGTCTGCACAATAGCTGTAGCCTTACTCTTCACGGTGTTATCCATCTGGTTGAGATCGCTATAACTACAGCCAGTAACGCTAATAAGAACGGTGCTGGCACAAATTAAGACAGTAGAAAATACTGAGCGGCGTTGGTATTGAATCATAGGGCGGCACCTTGGTATTAAGTGAATGATAGGTATGGCTGATGACAGATGCTGACTATAAGTACGGAGCATAAGTACGGAGCATAAGTACTGACCGATCGAGGCGATTGGTTGGCTACGTATAGTATGCCACAGTCGGTAGCATAACGCTCTTAACCCCCTAGAGGTTAAAGCTGTTCTCATTTATTTCTTAGATTAACTGCTCGATTAGTCATGAAACAAATACAACTGCTTGCTTATGCCAAGTTCAGCACTCGATAAGCTGATTTGTCACTAAGCGTTCATAAAACAAGCTGCTAGCATGTCTCTCATTATCCACAGAAGCCAGTTAATAAATTGGCCAATAAGCTACGTTAAAAATTCAGTTCAGAGAGCCAAGCTCATCGAGCAATGGCAGTTGAGACCGTCATAAGTATTTTAATAAAAACGGTCGCATCGAAACTAAAAAATACGCAATTTAAAAATACAGAGAGCATTTATGCAAACCAATAGTACTATCAATAAAGTCTCAGCGCGCATCAGCACTAGCGCTGGCGTTTCACTGTCTCAAAGTGCGCAACCTCGCACCCTTATCATAGGCGGCGCGTTGACAGCGTTAATGCTAATGGCAGGCTGTAGCCCTACGCAAGCCACACAAGACGACACAGATAAGTCCGCAAGTGCGCAAAAAGACATCAGCCTGCTTAACGTCTCTTACGATGTGTCACGCGATTTTTATAAAGACTACAATGCTTTATTCAGTGCGGATTATCAGGCAACGCATCCAGACAGTAAAATAAATATCAATCAGTCGCATGGCGGCTCAAGCAAGCAAGCCTTGTCGGTTGCCAGTGGTTTGCAAGCTGATGTGGTGACCTTAAACCAACAAAGCGATATGAATTTGCTGGTCGAAAAAGGCTTAGTCGCAGCCGACTGGCAGCAAGCACTACCTAATAATGCCGTGCCTTATACCAGCACTATGGTGCTACTGGTACGGAACGGCAATCCAAAAAACATTCAAGACTGGTCTGATTTGGCACGTAATGGTATCGATGTGGTCATCCCGAATCCAAAGACCAGTGGTACGGCGCGTTATGCCTTTTTGGGCGCTTATGGTTATGGGCTACATCAGTTTAACGAAAGCCCGCAGAACCCAACCAAAACCAATGATTTTATCCAAAAGCTACTGGCGAACGTTGTCACTTATGACAATGGTGCACGGGCAGCGACGACCAGCTTTACCCAGCGCGGCCTTGGCGATGTGCTCGTCACTACCGAAAACGAAGCACATCTGGCCGCGAAGCAGTTTGCGAAAGGAAAAGTCGACATCGTCTATCCGAGCTACTCGATTGTGATTAAAAACCCTGTTGCCGTGGTGACCGCGGTCACCGAAAAAAGCGGTAAAACTGAGGCAGCTAATACCTATCTTAAGGGTTTATGGGACACGCCAGCACAAGAGCTGATGGCACAAATGTATATGCGTCCTAGTAATGAGCAGGTGCTGACCGCGCACAAAGACACATTGCCTGATATTGACACCTTTGAGCCAGTCGAAGTTTTCGGTTCTTGGGCTCAGATTATGGAGACATTCTTTGTCGATGGTGGGCGTTTTGATCAGTTGGCACGGGTAGAGTAATGGCTAACTGTAATACCGCATTTGATTAGATCGTTACAGCTAGCCAGCACTCGACAGCAGGCAGACGTCATAAAAAGTGGTATGCCTCAAGAGATAACCACTTATAAGTTATTGATAAATTTATTTATATGACTTGGTTATTCCATTTTGGCAATAACATACACATATTCATCATTAAACATAATAAGATGGCGCTGTTAGCATACTTGCACAACATAACAAACAGACATCTCTGAGGTATTTATGACTGACGCAGCTCGTTATCAACAAAAAAACAAAGCGCTAAGTGCTCTAAGCATTGCTGGCGTGGCACTGACACTTGGACTCGCGGGCTGTAGCAACAGCGAGCAGACCGATACGACGGCCAATGCTGATGGCACGCCAGCTGCAGAAGGTCAAAATATCGAGCTGTTAAACGTCTCTTATGATGTGGCACGCGACTTTTATAAAGACTACAACCCGCTGTTCGTTGAACATTATGAAGCGGAGAACCCAAACAGTAATATCCTAATCAAGCAGTCACATGGTGGCTCAAGTAAGCAAGCCCTGTCGGTTGCTAATGGTCTGCAAGCGGATGTCGCGACCATGAATCAAGGCTCAGATATCGAGCTGCTTGAGAAAAAAGGCTTGGTTGAGTCAGATTGGGAAAGCAAATTCCCAGATAACGCTGTGCCCTTTACCAGTACTATCGTATTTTTGGTGCGTAAAGACAACCCAAAAGGTATCAATGATTGGGAAGACTTGACCAAAGATGGCCTTGAGATTGTAATGGCCAATCCGAAAGTTACCGGTAATGGTCGCTATGCATTTTTAGGGGCTTATGGTTATGGCTTACACGCCTTTAATAACGAAGAAGCACCAGCGAAAAAATACGTAAAAGACATGCTAAAAAACGTCAAAGTCTATGAGAATGGCGGGCGTGCAGCGACGACGACCTTCGTTCAGCGCGGTATTGGTGATGTCTTAGTTACCTTTGAAAACGAAGCCAACCTTGCGGCCACTGATTTTGGTGCGGGTCAAGTTGACATCGTTTATCCTAAATACTCTATCAAATCAGAAAGCCCTGTTGCGATCGTCAAAGCTGTGACTGATAAAAAAGGCACCACTGACGCGGCAAAAGCTTATCTTGATTACTTATGGAGCGAGCCTGCTCAGCAATTGGCCGCTGACCTTTACTTACGTCCTAGCGTAAAAAGCGTCCTTGATAAAAACGGTGACAAATTACCACCGGTTGAAACCTTTCGCCCGAACGATGCCTTTGGTACGTGGGATGAGATCATGAGTACTTACTTTGGCGATGGTGGTGTATTCGATCAGTTAGCGATTAATGCCCCGCAGTAACCAATACGCTTGCTTTTAAACGTACTGTCGTTACCCGCTTAGCAGTTCTAAAGTAACGTCCAATCATATAAAGGACATGGCACCCGCGCTATGTCCTTTATACCGTAAGCGGACTAATAATACATTTGATAAAACGTGGTCTTTACGATAAGTACCATCAGATAGGCAATAGGACATCACTATGAGTGCAACACCATCTTCGAGCAGCAAACCTTTGCCAAAAAAAGGCTGGCTGAACCGTTTGCGTCAGCGCAATGTGCTGCCAGGGTTTGGTCTGAGCATGGGCATTACCGTCTTTAGCTTGTCGTTATTAGTGGTACTACCGTTTGCTATGATGGCCTATACTACAACCCAAATGGGCTGGACGGGCTTTTGGGAAACCATTACCCAGCCGCAAGTAACTGCTGCTATTAAATTAAGCTTGTGGATGTCGTTTTTAGCCATGCTCACCAATATGGTGTTTGGGACGCTGGTCGCCTGGGTACTGGTGCGTTATGAATTTTGGGGTAAGTCCTTAATCAATGCCTTGGTTGATTTGCCTTTTGCACTACCAACCGCTGTCACTGGGATTTCTCTGGCCACTCTTTATGCGCCGAATGGCCTGATTGGTAAATGGTTTGATAAGTTCGACATTCAGGTGGCTTTTACGCCTATCGGTATTTGGCTCGCTTTAGTGGTGGTCAGCTTTCCATTTATTGTTCGTGCCGTGCAGCCCGTATTGGCTGAGCTATCGGTTGAGTTTGAGGAGGCGGCCGCGGTACTGGGCGCAAATCGTTTAACCACGTTTCGTAAGGTGATTTTGCCAGAGCTGTTACCAGCATTATTAATGGGCGCGGGCATGATGTTTGCCCGTGCGACTGGCGAGTATGGTTCGGTGATTTTTATCGCGGGTAATATTCCGATGCAGTCTGAAATTTTACCACTCATTATTATTAGTAAGCTTGAGCAGTTCGATATCCAAGGTGCTTCTGCCGTGGCGTTATTTATGCTGATGATTTCATTTGTGATTTTATTGACCATCAACATTGTACAGTGGAAACTGTCGCGCCGTGTAGGAGCTCGCTAAGATGCAGATATCCAATAGCTACGACTATCAAAGCAACCCAGCAACCAAAGATACCCCATGGATACGGCGCACCTTTATTGGCATCGCTGTCTTATTCATGGTTATCATGCTAGTAGTACCATTATTTGCGGTGTTCTATGAAGCCTTTAAAGGTGGCTGGCAGTTGTATATTGCCTCGCTGGTCGATCCAGAAGCGCTGCAAGCGATTAAGCTCACATTAATTACCGCCGCTATTGTGTTGCCAATTAACATGGTGATGGGTATCGCAATTGCATGGCTCGTGACGCGTTATCAATTCAAAGGTAAGCAGCTGGTCACGACCTTGCTTGATTTGCCATTTTCGGTGTCACCAGTGGTCGCCGGTTTGATGTTTGTCTTGTTATTCGGTCTTAACTCTACCGTTGGTGGCTGGCTTGAGAGCATGGGCTTTCAAGTGATTTATGCCGTTCCGGGTATTGTGTTAGCCACGTTATTTGTGACCTTTCCCTTTGTCGCACGTGAGCTGATACCGCTGATGCAGACTCAAGGTGATAGTGAGGAGCAGGCCGCGCTTACTTTGGGGGCCACCGGTTGGCAGACTTTTTGGCATGTGACCTTGCCCAATATCAAATGGGCATTGCTCTATGGTTTGATTTTGACCAACGCTCGGGCAATGGGTGAATTCGGTGCCGTGAGCGTGGTCTCAGGTCATATACGCGGTGAGACCAATACCATGCCGCTCTTGGTTGAGATTGCTTACAATGATTATAACTTTACCGCCGCTTTTGCTTTATCAAGCTTACTTGCCGCACTGGCGTTAGTGACGCTATTGATACAACAAGTCATGACCAAGGTACAAGAGCGCAAGTTTGCCAAATCTGAACGGCTAGCGAGCGCGCCTGAGCTACCAGTGAGTGCCAATGCCACCGTAGCAAAGCGCGCAGATGACAGCGTATAAGCGGCTAAAGTAGTGATTGATAAAACAGCGACTAGTAAAACAATAATCGAAATCATCTGCTACGATAAGACAAAAGATATAATAAGAGACACTATTATGAGCATCGAGATTAGGAACGTTAATAAAAAGTTTGGCAATTTTACTGCCTTAGACAATATCAATATCACCGTACCTACTGGTAAATTGACAACATTATTAGGGCCTTCTGGCTGCGGTAAAACAACCTTGTTACGCATCATCGCTGGGCTTGAGTATTCGGACTCGGGGCAGATATTGTTTGATGAGTTGGACGTTACCCATACGCCTGTGCAAAAACGCCATATCGGCTTTATGTTTCAGCACTATGCGCTATTTCGCCACAAAAACATCGCCGATAATATCGCCTTTGGCTTAACGTTATTGCCCAAGAATGAGCGACCAAGCAAAGCGGATATCAATAAGCGAGTGGCAGAGCTTCTAGAATTAGTACAGCTGCCACAAATCGCTAATGCTTATCCGCATCAATTATCTGGCGGTCAGCGTCAGCGTATTGCGCTGGCACGTGCCTTAGCAGTAAAACCAAAGCTGTTGCTATTGGATGAGCCATTTGGTGCGCTTGATGCCAAGGTACGTAAGGAGTTGCGTACTTGGCTAAAAGACATTCATCATGAGCTGGGTATCACCAGTATCATGGTCACCCATGATCAAGAAGAAGCCCGCGCTGTGTCTGATGAGATTGTGGTGATGAATCATGGCCATGTTGAGCAAGTAGGTACTTCAGAAGAGTTGATACATCATCCAGCTAACGCCTTTGTCAGTGATTTCTTAGACTTAGTATAGAAGGATTATAATCCACCTGTTTTAAGTCTTATTTTCACAGGGCTATTTTCAAAAGACTATAGCTGTTTTTAGAACAAGCATGGTGTGCAATTACTATCGTTTGCATATAAAAAAGACCTACTGATGTAGGTCTTTTTTTATGGCTTAAATTATGTATGGGCTTCAACGTAGAGGGCAGGGCAATGACTAAGTAATAGTCCAGTTAATAGTAAACTCAGCAACTATTAACTGAATGAGTAGCCTCTAAGCAAGTTTTGACATATTTAGGTTCAAGTCTTTGAGTGAGGTTTGCTCATAGGTGATATCCAAGATATCTTGACACCAGTCAGGCAGATCATCGGCTACTTCATACCACATCCAGGTACCATCGCGAGCACAGCTTAAGATGCCCAGTTTTTTTAAATGGTTCAAATGGCGCGAGATGGTTGGCTGTGGTTGATCCAATATTTCTACCAATTCGCCCACACAGCGTGCTTCTTTTTTGAATAAGATTTGGAAGATTTTTAAGCGCGTCGGATCAGATAAAACCTTAAACAATTCGATAGGTTGTATCGTAAAATTATTATCAGACATAGGATAATTCCAATAGAGCTTGGTTAATAGGGGTTCAATATAACAGCAGTTGCTTATTAAATCGATTAAAAAATGAGCAAAATTACACTTCGTCGTCATTTTAGTACCGTTAAGTATAATCGGTTACACGTTTATCTATATTCAGTTACATGAATTCATAACCAAACTCTCTAGTGGTGCATTAATGATAAACAGATAGGCCAATGCTATTGCAAATGGTAATAATTATCGTTATTATAACGACTAACAAGATAAAGTATTGAATGTTAAGTAACTTATCCGTTCAAAAAGCTTTTCTTTAATCATTTAAGTGCATCAGCAAGACATATAGTAACCATCGTAGGAGCCAGCACATGTACGTATGTATCTGTAACGACGTAAAAGAAAAGCAAATCAAAGCCGCCATTGCTGCCGGTATCGATACCCTTGACGGTCTAAAAGATACCCTTGATGTTGCGACGTGCTGTGGTTGCTGTGAGCCGATGGTCAATGATTACCTTGATGAACACCATGCCAAGCTGGATGTCTTAGCTTACGCCGTCTAACGGCTATTAGAGAAGTGCCTTTTAGGCTTGTGCATCACAAGTACCTGCCTTTCATTGCAAATACCCAGGCTTATGTTATCAGGCTTACCTTTTCTAACTCAGCTAAAAAAGTTAGCGAACAGTTATAAAGGGTAGGGTCATTGCCATTCGTATATATCGCGCCGAACTCTCTCTGTATTACTCACATACCTCTTTAGCCGCTGCAAAAAAAAGCTGGCTAATTATGATTCTCAATTAGCATCTTATTCTTAGTTCATAACGTTACAAGCCATATAGCGCCTATATGCTACTATATATGTCTTGCTTTGGAAGAATTTTTGTTGTTTTTAACTTTACTGAGCAGTTTACTGATAATACTGTTAATATATGCATTATTATGAATGTAATCTGCCAGACGAATATAGGAGTGCATGTGATGATAGGTAGCCCAAAAGTCATTGATTATTTAAACTTTCTGTTAGGTGGTGAGCTTGCGGCTCGTGACCAGTACTTTATTCACTCTGAGATGTATGCTGAATGGCATTACGGTAAATTATACGACCGTATCAACCACGAAATGCAAGATGAGACCTTGCATGCACAGGCTATCATTCGTCGTATTCTAATGTTAAGCGGTACGCCAAAAATGCAGGTTGACGGTATCAATATCGGCAGCACCGTTCCTGAAATGCTACAGCTTGACCTTGATTTAGAGTATCAAGTACAGCAGCATTTAAAAGACGGTATTGCGCTGTGCGAAGAAGAGCATGATTACGTCACGCGCGAGATGTTGGTCGAGCAGCTCAAAGACACGGAAGAAGATCATGCGCATTGGCTTGAGCAGCAGCTGCGTCTTATCGATATGATTGGTCTGCCAAATTACCTACAAAGTCAAATGGCTGAGGTATCCCCTCATCTGGCTTAATGGCTATTGATAGCTATAGACGACATTTAACTTATTAGGTAATGATAAAGGGAGAGAGATTATGAAAGGGGATAAAGACGTTACTCGTGCACTCAATAAAGTGCTTGGCCAGTCATTGATCGCTATTAACCAGTATTTTTTGCATGCGCGTATCGCACGTCATTGGGGGCTTGAAGCGCTGAATGAGAGCTTCTACAAACAGTCTATAGCGGAAATGAAGTGGTCTGATGATCTGATTGCACGGATTTTGTTGCTAGGCGGCCTACCGAATTTGCAAGATTATGGCAAAATGTTTATCGCTGAAGATGTGCCTGAAATGATTGACTGTAATCTACGCTTAGAAAAGCAGAAGTTCGATATCCTGACCGATACCATTGCCCTGTGCGAGACTCACCGTGATTATGTATCTCGTCAGCTAGTGGTAAAACTGAAAGATGGCAATGAAGAGTATCAAGACTGGCTAGAGACTCAAGAAGACTTGATAAAAGACGTTGGTGTAGAGAATTATATCCAATCGCAAATGGATGATGACAAAGCACCTTAGTCACTCATCAACAGTCACTCATCAATCAAAAAGCCAGTAGAGGTTTGATATCGTTCAAACCTCTACTGGCTTTTTTTTGTTTAGCACTTATGAGTGTGTCTTATGACATCAAGTGTCTTCAGTTTTTGAATTTAGGGCACGACCTAATACAGACCGCGACCATCTTCAGGTTTGAGACGTAAAAAATACAATCCTGAGAGAATGGTTAAAATACCCAGTATCCAATACGTCGTCTGAAAGGCAGCCAAGGTATCAAGCTCAAACCGCTCACGTAGTAGGTTGAGTAGCGCAGCGCCAAAGGCAATACCAAAGCTAATCGCTAGCTGCTGATTAACGGCCATCAAACTGTTACCGCTACTGGTTTGCACACCTTCTAAATCACCGATGGTAATGGTGTTCATCGCGCTAAACTGCATAGAGTTGCAAGCACCCATCACGGTCAAAATAGGGATGAACCAAAGCCACTGTGAGGCATTATTAAACTGCGCCAACATAATGATGAGTGTGCCCATAAAAAATGTATTGTAGACCAGTACTGTGCGGTAGCTATAACGCTGGATAATTCGACTGACCCAAGGCTTGATGCCAATCGCCCCAACCGCGATAGGCGCCAGTAGCCAACCTGCACGCGACGGTGAGTATTCAAACACCACTTGTAGTAATAGTGGCAATAGGAACGGTACGGCACTGATACCCAAGCGCGTAAATAAGTTACCCGTAATCCCAATCTTAAAGGTGCGAATATCAAATAGGCTCAATGGAAAGAGCGGCGCATGACGGCGTTTGGCATGCCAGACATAGGCGCCTATCAACGCCGTTGACAAGAACGCCAACACCAAGCCATAAGTCCCGCGACCTGTTTGTGAGCCGAATTCAACAGCGAGGGTATAGCCGCAAGCTGCTGCCGCAAACAATAAAAAACCCGTCCAATCTAAATGCTTGGTATCTTCAAATAAAGCCGGTACCAGTTTTTTGCCCATGATAAAACCAAAAACACCCATGGGTACATTGATCAAAAATATCCACTGCCAGCTGGCATATTGCACGATATAACCACCGAGTACGGGTCCTACTAACGGCGCCACCAATGCGGGAATCACTGCAAAATTCATGACGGTCAATAGCTTATTGCGGGGATACGACTTGACCAGTATCAAACGGGCAACCGGCGTCATCATCGCGCCACCGATACCCTGAATAATGCGCGAACCAATCAAAAAATCTAGGGTAGGCGATGCAGCACACAGTATAGAGCCCACGCAGAATATAACGATAGCGTATAAAAACACCCGCCGTGTACCATATTTATCGGCCAGAAATCCACTGATAGGAATAAAGATAGCCAAGGTTAAAGCGTAGCTAATAACGGCCCACTGCATCTTAAGTGGCGACTCACCCAGCGCTTGTGCCATTTGCGGTAGTGAGGTATTCAAGATAGTGGCGTCTAAAATCTGCATAAACAGCGCCACCGCTAGCACATAGGGCAGGTACTTATTCTGGGTAGGGGTTAGCGTTACCATACTGACATCACTTTATCTTAAGATTATGGGTATTCAAGAATTACGTTTATGAGCCGCTCATCTCTAAAAACCATTAAATTGCGCGTAGTATAGAAACAACGCTAGCGCAGTTAAAGATGAGCAAAGTAACCAAAGGATTTTTTATCCTAAAAATCACTACATTAATTACACGACAGGACTTTAATAAGTCGGCATAGAGCCGTTATAGTAGAACACGTATATAGTCGGTTTTACATCAATCAGATACATGAACCAAATACGTTATCAGGCTCGTTCAGTCAAATATTGGTAGCTATTTTACCTGCCAGCTTTATATCACTAGTATCTTTCATTGACTATGTTTCGTAGAACCGTATTTTTGCATACAATTTTTTGCACACAATAATAAATAGGATGTTTTATGAGTAATGATAATAATCAAGCAACTGCCAACCATAATACAGATAAAAGCACTTATACACCGCCTAAAATCTGGACCCAAGACAAGGAGAATGGTGGCAAATTCTCTAGTATCAACCGTCCAACAGCTGGCGCGCGCCATGATAAAGCCCTACCAGTAGGCGATGCACCGTTACAGCTGTACTCACTGAATACCCCAAACGGTGTCAAGGTAAACATCCTATTAGAAGAGCTGGCTGAGCTGAATGTTAAAGGCGCTGAATATGACGCCTATAAAATTGACATCTCGGAAGGCGATCAATTTGGCTCAGGCTTCGTGGCGATAAATCCAAACTCAAAGATACCTGCATTGGTTGACCATGCTGCCAAAAACAATGATGGCGAGCCTATTGCGCTTTTTGAGTCCGGTGCCATTTTATTATACTTAGCAGAAAAGTTCGGTCAGTTCGTTCCTGTATCTTCTGGTAAGGCCAGAGCAGACTGCCTGTCTTGGTTGATGTGGCAGATGGGTAGTGCACCTTTCTTAGGTGGCGGCTTTGGTCATTTCTATGCTTATGCGCCAGAACCAATGGAATACCCCATCAATCGCTATGCCATGGAAACCAAGCGCCAACTTGACGTACTCGATAAACATCTAAAAGACAACGTCTACATGTGTGGCAATGACGAAGCAGACTATAATATTGCCGACATGATCATCTGGGCATGGTATGGACAGCTGGTACTTGGCAAGCTGTATGAAGCCGCTGAGTTCTTACAAGTTGATAATTATAAAAACGTGCAGCGTTGGGCACAGACCATTGCTAAACGTCCTGCAGTAAAACGAGCAGTCGATCTAGCGCTAAAACCAATCAATTAAGTGATTGTCCCTCATGGTTCGTTGTTAGAAAAAAAAGAATGATATTAGAAAAATAAAAACAATGACGCTGTAATACAAGGCTGATAGGCAAGTTGCTTATCAGCCTTGTTATTTTTTAACATATTGATAGTGCTATCTTTATATATCGATAGTTGAATTAATACTATACTTCTCTGTTTACACAATGGTACATTAGTACAACAGATAGAAACATTGATACGTTAAGATAACAGGCCACCGTCTTGAAGGGCAGGTGTTTACAATTCTTCTATTAATGAGTAACGACTATGAAGAATAATAACGTTCTAAGCGCGCCATTAGTGTCGACTGACCATGATGCCTACCGCTATACCCATACTCATAAAAATTGTAACGTAAAAAATATGACTCACTCTAAAACTAAAGTTAAAAAAACAATAAAGATAACCACATTGATGTCTAAAAATAAAATTTTGTTACCCATACTTGCCGCACTTACTATCACGTCGTTGAGCGCTATGAGCCATGCGGCGGCCGTTGAATTTACCAGTCAAGACTGGCAGGTCGCTTGTGATAATACCCGTACTTGCCGGCTGGCAGGATACCAAGCAGAAAACAATAGTGAATTACCCGTCTCTGTCTTGTTGATACGCCGTGCAGGGGCCAATGCCAGCGTAGATGGTCAGGTCAAGTTTGGCGGGGCTAAAGAAAGTTCTGCCAAAGCTCTGATGCAACTAGGCAATCGCCATCGTATCTCCTTGTTTATCGACGGCAAGGATCTGGGTGAAACCAAACCTTTCTCCGCTGCAGCGGGCAATGCTGAGCTGACCTCAGCGCAGGTGAGCGCCCTATTGGAGGCTTTGACTAAATCGAGCAAGATTGAGCTGGTACTACGCAACTCACGCTGGCAATTGTCTGATAAAGGCGCCAGTTCGGTTATGCTCAAGGCCGATGAAGCCCAAGGTCGCGTAGGCACATCGAGTGCTTTTGTCCGTAGTAATGATGCTAAGAAGCCAAACAGTACGGTCTTACCGCCTAAGGCTGCACCGTCACTGCGTTTTGTCGCACCAAACCCTAATGCTGCGCCCAGCAGCAATAAAAAGTTTGTCATGAGATCCTCGCAGTTGTCAGCGATGATGAAAAGCACCATGCGAGACGCGGATAGCGACTGCCCAAGCCTGTCTGACAAAAACTCATGGCGCGTCAGCCGTCTAAACAGTACGCAGTTGTTGGCGCAACACGAGTGCTGGACAGGGGCTTATAACGCTGGCATGGGCATCTGGGTACTCAATGACACGAAGCCTTATAAGCCGACCTTGGTGACCACTAGTGCGACTGACTACGACAAAGGTAAAATTACTTCCGTACAGAAAGGTCGCGGAATTGGCGACTGCTTATCTAAAACTGACTGGGTATGGACCGGTAAAGCTTTTGAAAAAAGCCATGAAAGCACCACTGGGCTATGTCGCATGGTGGAAGCGGGCGGGGCATGGCAAATGCCAACTTACGTAACAGAAGTCAAAATGTCACGCTAGCAGCTTATGTATATTAATGCTTTATTAAACACTGCATTATTAAGAAGATAGCGCTTATTTTGATAGTAAATATAAAAATAGATACAGATAATGTTTTTACTGTGCTATACTGCGTCGCCACGTTAGCATTGACTAGCGTGAATTATGAGATTGATAACATCGCCTGCGATTTTGGGTCTAGGATGACCATAAGTAATTGTTGCCGATGATTTTGTGTACTTAAATAACATTTTATAAATATCAGTTATTTTTGACTCATATCTTATCTACTAACCCATGTATGGGATAGATTGGTTGTTACTTGCCTTTATCTGCTTTGGACAAAGCATCGATAATGCGTTTTTAGCAAACAAGGATGAGACACTCGGCACTACCACCAAAATACGTCAGACAGCACGAACGCATTTATTAAAGAAGTGAAGCTTTATTGGCTTGGCTTCTGATTATCAGCTATTTTATATGGTTTGATAGTGATTTAATAAAAGCTGCGTGGTGAACGGTTATCAGTGGTATGCATCAAGCTTGCTGAATTTACAGCAACTTATACTTACCAAGGATTCTCATGACTGACATCTTATCTGCAATCGCCGCTGAAAATGGCATTATCGAAGACACCACTCAAAACACGACTACTAATGAAGCAGCTTCTACTGACGCTGACGCTTCTGACGAAAATCAAGTCACTTTTACTGATCTGGGTATTGCCAAGCCGATTTTGACCGCACTTGATCGCAGTGGTTATACCAAACCAACCCCTATTCAAGCACAAGCCATTCCTTTTGCCCTAGCAGGTCGTGACTTATTATTGTCAGCGCAAACTGGTAGTGGTAAAACAGCCGCTTTCGTTATCCCTGTACTTGACCGTTTAAGCCGTGCGACTAGCTTTGATAAATTAACCAAAGCCCTTATCCTAACGCCAACGCGTGAACTTGCTCAGCAAGTACATGATAGCGTACGTACTTATTCTAAAGATATGCGTGGTCTATTCTGCGTACCATTAGTAGGTGGCGCTCCTTACAATGGTCAGATTACTGCTTTGAAAAAAGGCGTTCAAGTTATCGTTGCAACCCCTGGTCGTTTACTCGACCATATCAATGCCGGTCGCGTTGACTTATCAAGCCTAGAAGTCTTGGTACTTGACGAAGCTGACCGTATGCTTGACATGGGTTTTGCTGATGATATCAGCGACATTCTACGCGCAGCACCGACTGATCGTCAGACGATTATGTGTTCAGCGACTTGGGATGGCCCAGTAGGTAAAATCGCTGCCAGCTTCACTAAAAACCCTGAGCGTGTATCAATCAAAGTTGAATCAGCGCATATCGAAGAAAAAGTATACTACTGTGATGATTTTGATCATAAAAACCGTTTGCTTGACAAAATTGTTTGCGATAAAGAGATGGAACAAGTCATCATCTTTGCTGCGACCAAACGTAGTACTGAAAAATTAGCCAAATCTTTACAAGAGCAAGGCCATAAAGCCAGCTTCTTACATGGTGATTTGCCACAGAGCAAGCGTAATCGTATCGTTCAAGACTTGCGTAACGGCAAAGTCAAAATTCTAGTAGCAACGGATGTTGCCGCTCGTGGTCTTGACGTGCCAGCACTATCGCACGTCATTAACTACGACTTACCACGTCAAACAGAAGACTACGTGCATCGTATCGGTCGTTGTGGCCGTGCCGGTCGTACGGGTATTGCCATCAGCCTATGTAGCATGGATGATCGTCCACAGCTAAACGCGATCAACCGTTATTTAGATCGCAAAATGGAAGTATCGATCATCGAAGGTATGGAGCCTAAGAAGACTTATGTACCTAGCGAAAACAAAGGTAATGGTCGTGGCCGTGGTCGCGGACGCTCAAGTGGCGGCGGTAACGGTCAAGGCCGTGGTCGCGCGGGCGGTGGCTATCAAGGCAATCCTGCTAATGCTCGTGGTCGTTCAAGCGACAGCGCAGCAACTGGTCAACGCGCTAGCAATGACAGCGGTTATCAAGGTAAGCCACGTGATTCATCTGGCAAGCCAAATGAGCGTTCAGGTGGCAAGCCGTATCAAGGCAAGCGCACTGGTGCTCCTAGCCGTGGTGATAGCACTGGCGTTCCACGCGGTGAGCGTGCTGCAACGGGTCGTGGTCGTCCAAGTGGCAGCCAAGGTCGCCCAGCTGGTCGTGCTGATAGCCGTGGTCAAGGTCGTTCAAGCGGTGGCAACCGTAGCAACAACTCGTAATACCGTTATATTTAATGATTAATAAAGGTTATTAATAAAATAGCCACTGACTTGATCGGATAAAATAGCGTAAAAAAGCCAGATACTTGTTATCTGGCTTTTTTGTGCGTGGTGGTTCTATCTGTAGCCAATGAGTATTGGTGAGCGGTTTAAACAAACAAAAGCTATCTCTGTAGTCAATCGTTGCTTGCAGGTCTTTTTTGCCTTGTCTATACTGACAAGCCTTTACTTATCGTGTGCTGCGGAGCCATTTGATGCTCGACATTTCTCATTTAACCATTGCTCAATTAAAGGTAGACAGTTTACCAGTAGCCTTTGGCGTCATTATGGCGGTTATCGGATTGGTGTTCTATACTCAAGGATTACCGGGTAAATTTTGGCGACGTTTTTATGCGGTATTGCCGGGTATTGTACTGTGCTGCTTTATCCCAGCAACCCTAAACAGCCTTGGCATCTTTGCTGACGGCATTGGCTCACAGATTTATGGCTTTACCGCCACTTATTTGTTGCCAGCAAGTTTGCTATTGATGACCCTATCAATGGATGTGCCAAAGATATTGGGGCTTGGCTGGAAGGCCATTGCCATGTTTTTTGCCGCCAGTATCGCCATTGTCATCAGTGGCCCGATTAGCTTAGGCATTGCTAAATGGGTGTCACCTGAGATGTTTACCGACGATACTCTATGGCGCGGCTTTTCGGCGGTGGCGGGTAGTTGGATAGGCGGTGCAGCAAACCAAGCGGCGATGAAGGAATTGTTTGGCGTCAGTGATGATTTGTTTGGCATGATGATCTTGGTCGATACTACCAATGCGTCGTTATGGTTGTTGGCTATTTTGGTCATGGCCAAGCACAGCGCTAAGATAGATAAGTTTTTACGGGCTGATACCAGTAGTATTGATAAGGTCATCGCCGCTGTAGAGAGCTACGAGCGTGATCATGCCCGTCCGGCGACTTTAAATGATTTGATGGTGATGTTTGGTTTGTGTTTTGCGATGGTTGGAGTGGCGCACTTTATCGGCGGGCAGATAGCAGGCTTCTTTGCACCCTATAGCTGGGCAGTACAATACAGCTTTGCCAGCTCATTCTTTTGGATGGTGGTGATTATCACCTTAATAGGGGTAGTATTTTCCTTTACCAAAATTCGTCGCCTTGATCATGTTGGTGCCTCCAAAATTGGTACGGTATTTATCTTTGTATTGATTGCTGCTATCGGTATGCAAATCAATCTCGCCGGTATTGTCTCGCAGTGGCGCTTGCTACTCATTGGTCTATTGTGGATGAGTATTCACGTGGTGATTATCTTTATTGTCGCTAGAATCATTCGTGCACCATTTTTCTTTTTAGCAGTGGGTTCTAACGCCAATACCGGCGGCGCGTCTTCTGCACCGATTGTCGCCACGGCATTTCACCCCTCACTGGCGCCCGTTGGCGTATTCTTGGGTATTTTAGGCTATGCGGTGGGCACCTTTGGTGGTTATATCAGTACACAGATGATGCGGCTAGTGGTAGGGTGAGCGCTAACAAGCCTTAGTGTACATAAACCATAAATGTAGCTTTGGGTACTGTATGTGAGGCATTTATTAACGGCTTAATTTCCAAAAAAAAGAGAATGCTTGTTGACCAAGCCCTCTCTTTTTTTATTGATATAGTCAGTGAAAAGTAATATTGATCTTAGTCTATCTATTCTGATTCATTACTACTATCAAGCCTTCATCTGCGCCAATCATTTTTCTATTCCCAATAATCTGCTGGGCATTCAGGTAATTCACTTAAGGTATTACGTAGTGCAACCGACCACTGACGACTGATGTCGTTGAAGTATTCGTCGTCTTGCTCGATACGGTGACCCTTGGGCATCTTCAAACTGTCATTTTGATAAATCAACAAATCTATGGGCATACCTACAGACAGATTGGAGTGAATGGTTGAGTCAAATGACAACATCAGGGCTTGGGTCGCATGCTTGACGTCTGTCTCGTATTTAACCGAGCGGTCGAGAATGGGCTTGCCGTATTTACTCTCACTCAGCTGAAAAAACGGCGTATCTTGCGTGGCTCTAATGCAGTTGCCTTCTGGGTAGATCATATATAGCTCAGGAGGCTGGCCTTTGATTTGCCCGCCCAATATAAACGAGCTGGTAAAGGTGCTACTATTACTATCGTTAGCGACGCTTTGAGCATGAGTCATGATACTACGCATGCATTCACCCACCATTTGCGCCGCGTCAAACAGTGTCGCGACGGTATGTAAGCTGCTCTCAGAACGCAGGTTGATATCGGTTTTTAACTTATTAAAGACCGCTTGTGAGGTAGCAAGGCTGCCAGCGGTCTGTAGCACCATAAAACGTTCGCCTTCAACGCCGTATTGGTAGAGTTTTCTAAACGTCGAGATATGGTCAATGCCAGCGTTGGTACGGGTGTCACTCGCAAAAACCATCGCGTCTTTTAGACGAATAGCGGCGCAGTAAGTCATAAAAAATCCTTATCTCAATAAGCAGAATCGATATTGATCTTGATAGATAGACTGCATCTATTACTATGACAATCTTGAGACCAAAACTTGACTGTAAAGATTCTCATAGCCGCCGCCCATCCTTACCCCGCGTACTGGTGCGGCATCTAAGTAATCGCGACCAATAGCGACATACACATGCGAGCTTGGCTGGAACAGCAGATTTGAGATGTCAAAGGTATACCAGTAGCCCTCTAGCCAAACCTCTGCCCAAGCATGGCTGGCCATATGATTCTCTGTGTCATCGTATAGATAACCTGACACATAACGCGCTGGGATATGCTGATCCCTCAAGCAGCCTAAAAATACATGGGTATGGTCTTGGCACACACCAGCGCCGATATCAAAGGCTTCGGCTGCTGTCGTTCCCACGTGGGTGGCATCTTTGATATAAGGCATTTTGGTCAATAGCTCAGTCGCCATAGCTTTAAGGCTGTCATGGGTCGGGTCTTTTAGATAAGGTGCAGCAAAGGCGCGCATCGCCTCTGAACACTTAGTCAATGGGCTTTGTACCGTAAATAGCAAATAGGGGACGTTGTCCATGTCCTCTAATCGCTCGGTATCGGTATTGATCTCGACAATGCCGGACGCCTGCATTTGCAAGTTATTGTGTGCCTCATTACGACTAAGCGTTAGCCAGTCATTGCCAAAGCCGTCTTTTTGATTGACGGCAACTTTAGGCAGCATCACATCCCACCTATGAATCGTTTGATGCGGTAATTGCATCGGCGTCATACGAATATACTGAACGCTGCGCTGTGCCAGCTCGCCGTAGTAATAATTGGTTTGATGACTTATTTGAAGTTTCATAATGTCTTCCTCTTTAAGGTGCTTTTTGTCTATTTTACTAAGCTAAACGCTATACACCTTGCTGTAATATGATGTTGAATTCTCGGCTAATGAGCTTAAAGTCGCTAAATTGCTTTGATTTGATCATCTGATTGGTCAAGCGAGTCAGTTCACGCCAGCGCGTGTTTTCTGGCAGCTGATTAATCCAATACTTAAATTCAAGACTAATCTCGGTGGTGTCCTCATTGAGTAGGACCGCACGCTCTAATTGCTCAAAATACCGACCTAATTGCCAAAAACACGTCACGGTAGGGTGCTCTTGTTCCATTGCTGCATTACAGGCATATAGCTGTAGCGTCGCTGCTCGATAAGTACCGGCACTTGATAAGCGTTTAATGAGGTTGTACAGCTCTGCAGTATCTTTGCCAATCACGCCTTTGGCCTCTTGCACATTGGTCTCAATGGATTGGACCACGCTAGGGATTCTTTTTTGCTCTAAGTCGTAAAGTATTTGTGCCTTCATTACTTTTAGCGGCTCATTCGCCTCTGCCGCAAAGCCTAAATGGCTGATTAAGTGCTGTATTTGTGATTTTTTTAGGTCACCTTTGATCAACTGTTTCATTAGGCTGTCGTAGTAGTAGAGTCGCTCGCTATACCTACCGAGCCAGATCAAATGACTACTGGTCGACAGCAGCAATATCATTGGCGCATCATCGAGGTCCTCAAAACCCGCTTCGATAGGCTGTATGCGATTGTGGTAGCTGGCGTGACCAGCAGCACTCAGTGCTAGATTGTTAGACTTATCCGCCTGCCCATTAGCCAAGGCGGATTTGCTCGAAGCTGGCGCGTTACGCTTGTCTGAAGATCTCTTCTCTAAACTGCTGTCATCGACGACCCAAGTATCTTTGATGCCACCACCTTGTGATGAGTTGACCACTAACGAGCCTTCGACCATCGCCACACGAGTAAGACCGCCCGGTACGATATCGACCGAACCGTCGCCATGACTGAGTACAAAGGGGCGCAGGTCAATATGGCGCGGGGCGATACCATCACTAACAGCGGTGGGATTGGTAGATAATGAAATTGTAGGCTGCGCAATAAAACCGTTGGGGTTGTCGAGCAGACGCTTGCGATAGTCGCTGATCTCTTGTTTGGTAGAGGTTGGCCCTATGAGCATGCCATAGCCGCCGGAGCCTTGGGTTTCTTTGACCACCAGCTTGTCTAGATTGTCTAGTACATAGCTTAGCTCGTCAGGCTTGCGGCACTGATAGGTCTCGATATTGGGCAAGATGGGCTTTTCACCCAAATAGAACTCAATCATATCGGGCACAAAGGGGTACAAGCTTTTGTCATCTGCCACACCAGTGCCGGGCGCATTGACGACGACCACATTACCAGCGCGGTAAGCACTCATCAGACCCGACACGCCTAGTATTGAGTTGGACTGAAATGCCAAGGGATCAATGTAAGGGTCATCAATTCGGCGATAAATGATATCGACTTGTACCTTACCACGGATACCTTGCATGTAGACTTTGCTGTCCTCAACCACCAAGTCATAGCCGTGTACCAGTGGTACATTCATCTCATGCGCCAAAAAAGCATGCTCATAATAAGCACTGTTGAAGCGACCGGGGGTTAGGATAACAATCTGTGGATCATACTTGGTGGTTGAGCTGGCAAGACAGCATTTGAGACGCTGCGGATAGTCGCTAACCCCTAATACGGGCGTATGAGCGAACAAATCAGCTAATAGAGTCTCTGAAATACTGCGGCTCTCCAGCATGTAGGAGACACCAGATGGCGTACGAAGATTGTCCTCTAATACACAGAATCGACCGGTCTCGTCTCGAATGAGATCGATACCACTGATGTGCGAGTAGATAGGCTTATCAAGTTCAATGCCCATCATCCATGGCTCATAGCAACCACTGGCATAGACGTAGCTGGCAGGAACAATGTCTGCTTTCATAATGGCTTGATCGTGATAGATATCATGCAAAAAGGCATTGAGCGCAGTAATCCGTTGCTTGCAGCCAGCTTCTACTTGCTGCCATTCGCTGGCGGAGATAATGCGTGGAATGATATCAAAAGGAATCATCCGCTCAATGTTTTTGGCATCGCTATAGACAGTGAAAGTCACGCCCTTACGATAAAATATATTTTCTGCTTGCTCGTTCAGGTGGTTGAGCGCATCCATACTGATGTTGTCTAGCCAATCGCCGACAGCCTTAGCCGCAGGACGATACTCACCCTTGGCATTTTGCAGTTCATCGAAGCACTGTCGCTTTTTTTGCTTGTCTTTTGCGTGGCTCTTACTTATGGTTGGGTTAGGAGAAGTCGCCATTTGATCTTGGCTTTGACTTTGGCCATCATTTTGGCTTTGAGATTGAAGTGATTGTTGGTTCATAAATACCTCACGCATCCTTGGTAAAGTTATTATTTATGACGCATACACGGGTTATGACAGGCAGATCGGCAGGTGCAAGACGTCCAATATGTAGCCTGTGCCTTGTCTTGACTATAGCGCGTCTACGAGCCTATGCACAACAAGCCTGTGACTTTTTTAAAGTTGTCACCGTTAAAATACAACACAACAATAACTTAACTGCTGCAAAAAACAGCGATATCTTGCTTTCTTAAGGGTTCGCTAGCGATGGTACTTATATGAAGTGCTCATCTGAACAAACCCTTATAAACCCATTTAAGAGGATGGAGCAACATGGATGAAAAGAAGTTCGAGATTTATTTGGCAGATGATGGGCAAACTCAAATTGAGATTCGTCTAGAGCGCGACACCTTGTGGCTCTCACAAGCGCAACTGGCGACATTGTTTGAAAAAGACTCTGATACGATTGGTTTGCACCTAAAAAACATCTATAAAGAAGGCGAACTCGACCCCGAAGCAACTACCGAGCAATCCTCGGTAGTTCGTAAAGAGGGAAACCGACAAGTGCGACGCAACATTCGCTTTTACAATCTAGATGCCATTATTTCTGTGGGTTATCGGGTTAATTCTAAAAAAGGCACGCAGTTTCGTATATGGGCGACCCAGCGCTTACGTGAATACTTAGTGCAAGGCTATACGCTCAATCAGCAACGCTTCGATAAAAACTCTGCCGAGCTCCAGCAAGCGTTAAACTTAATCAAAAAAACAGCCCAAAGCCCTGAGCTGAATACTGATGAAGGGCGCGGCTTAATTGAGATTATCAGCCGTTATACGCAGACGTTTTTATGGCTACAACGCTATGATGAAGGCTTGCTTGACGATCCAGCAGGGCAGGAGGGCGGTGTATTGCCTAGCCTAACTGAAGCGATGAGCGCACTAAACAATTTAAAAGCGCAATTAATATCACGCGGTGAGGCAACTGAGCTATTTGCCAAGCCTCGCGGTGACGGGTTAGACAGTGTACTGGGCAATTTGCAGCAAACCGTGTTTGGCGAGCCTGCCTATCCGACTATCGAGAGTAAAGCGGCGCATTTATTGTATTTTATGGTCAAGAACCATCCCTTTACCGATGGCAATAAACGCAGTGGTGCTTTCTTATTCGTGGATTTTTTACATCGTAATAAGCGGCTGCTCAATGAAAGTGGCGAAATGGTCATTAATAACACGGGACTTGCTGCTTTAACCTTACTGGTCGCTGAGTCTGATCCCAATCAAAAAGAGACGTTGATTAAATTGATTATGAATATGCTGTCATTAGAGGCTTGATATACAGAGATATCATCCATGAGCGCTACAAAAGATAAGTCTAACTATGAATATTTGCAGTTATCATTATAACAACAACGCTTGATAATCAATTTTAAGGAAAACAACGCATGTTTAGCATAATAAAAGACTGGCACAATCAGCGCGTACTCGATAACAGTGACTTTACTAAGGCGGACTGGATGCAGGCTGCCAAGCGTATTGTGATACTTGAGCGCTTAAACGAGGACGAGATGACTCGTTTGTTTGAGTTGGCGACGTTGTTTTTGGATGATAAATCCATTACGGGCGCACAAGGCTTTGAAATCACAGATGCAGTCAGGCAGTCCATTGCCTTACAAGCCTGTTTGCCGATATTGAATCTAAGTCTAGAATGGTACGCTGGCTGGTCGTCCATTATCATTTATCCCGGTTCTTACAAAAGTGACAGTACCACTGTAGATGAGTTCGGTATCGTCCATGAAGGCAGCCAACATCGTAGCGGCGAAGCGTGGCTGCGTGGACCGGTCATTCTGTCATGGAAGGATGCCAAGCATTCAGGCGAACGCGATGGTCACAATGTCGTCATTCATGAGTTTGTCCATAAGCTCGATATGCTCAATGGCCGTGCTAATGGCTTTCCACCATTGCAACCCGGCATGGATCCTGCGCGCTGGACGGAGGTTATGGCGCGAGATTTTGAGGATTTTCAAACGCATCGTAAGTCAGGACTGGATCGATATGGCGCGACCAATCCCGCTGAGTTCTTTGCGGTGCTCAGCGAAGTGTTTTTTGAGACGCCAGAAAAGTTGGTCGACGCATATCCAGATATCTATGAGATTATGGTCAAGTTTTTTAAGCAAACACCGATGTAGTTGATGTTAAATATATTACATATTAAAAAATGAATATATAACAGTGTAAACACAAAAGGGGCAGTGCATCATACAGAATACACTGCCATTTTTTAATCTTTAATAATTAAATCATGTGCTTATTATCTAATTAGACCGTCCACTGATCATTAACAATAGCCACCAAATAACGTTTGCCTTGATAATTATCAAACACTAAACGCAATACACGCCAGTCCATACCATCATACTCTTCGCTACCTTTATAATAAAACTCAACAACATCGGATTTTTGATAGATTTTTTTTAAGTTATTGATGGTATTACCATTACGACGAAACTCATTGATGCTGACAGTGCTATCATTGTACTTTTTGGCATCAACCCAAGTATCTAAGTATTCTGGCAGCGGAATCACTAATGGGTCGCCAGTACCGTCAAGTTCGCCCCAAGTAAAGCGAATTTTTGACTGTTGCAGATATTGTGCATATTGCTCACGGCTAAAGGTTTTATCCGTTTCAGGGCGTACATAAGCGTACATGGAGAACCTGACGCCACGTGTGGGATGGATATCATCCGTGATACGAGCAAAGTCATTGTTAGCGAGTGCACGCTGGATACGTAGCGCTTGCTGTCTGAGTGTCTGCTGGCTCATATCAGAGAGCACTTGTGATGATGCGCTGCTGGTTTGCGGATTAGAGATGGTCGCGCTGGACTCAGCAGACGATTGGCAGCCAGTGACAATAAGTGTGGCCATCAGTATTGATGCCATACTTGTAGCGGTTGAGCGTTTATAAAGATAAGACTGAGGCATATGAAAACGAGATGACGGCATCATAAAAATATCCTTATCGTAATAACATTAGGTATTGGAATTATTTTTTAGATAGAGATCGTTCGATTAGATAATGACTTGTGTAGATATAAATTAATAATGGTTGTGATGTTCGTTAATACATAGCGGCTCATTGTTCAAAGCAATATTCAAAGCAACCATTGAGATTAAGTTAGCAAATATAGTCAGCATGAACTGTAATAATTGGTTTAATCCAATCTCCCTCAAACCGTTGGTTTGTTTTCGCATAATGTATATTATGTTAAATGATGGCTGTGTGGTGTTGAGTTCATGATATCTGTTTAATGCCTTCTAGCTCAATAGCAACACATAGTCTACAACTTATTATTCGGTTCTTACTTTGACCTACTTCACTATCTATTATAGTTAAACAGTTCTTACGATCTGCCTGGGGTTTTTGTACGCCTAAATATTTTTGGACTATAGTGTATTTTTGATTTAGCTCAATGTACTTATTAATACCAATAATGCGTTCAAATCTTGCCAGTACACCAACTTGCTATTCGGTGATTCCCACATGCTTTGTATTGAAGTATTATCAAAGCAATTGTCATGTTCTGATCTTTATCTTTAGCCTCTAAAATTATTGACCCCTATAGTCAAATCTATATAAACAAACTTGATATATTTTAGTTAGGCAGCCTGACGATAGAAACTCACCCACATCTGCATCCGTAATCTAGAGCTCAAAGGAACTACTAAAAACTGACTTATTCCATCTATTATCATTTGTCATAACGTTTCTTATAAAGATAAAGATTAGTTCCTCATACAGACATTCAGCTACTAGTATAGCTGAATGTCTAAATTAGTTAACCCTACACTTCTTCAACCTTCCTAAGTTGATTAGAGTAAAGTAATGTATTTAGGTATCTGAATGTACTTCTCTAGCAATCATCCCGTATTGCGCAAACCTGCTGCTAAAGCATTGATACTGCGTACTAAAGTATCTTCAACAGCAAGATCACCGTCATTACCAGTAGCATCTTTTTGTCTGGCACGTTTTAACAGCTCGATTTGTATATAGTTAATTGGATCTAAATAAGCATCTCGCCATTCAAGGGAAGCGGCAAGATTCTGCTGATGCGCCAATAATGAGGTCTGATTAAGCAGGGAGTTTAAACCTGAATAAGTCAGCTCATGCTCGTCAGTCACCGCTTTCATAATCTGTTCACGTAAAGTCTCATCGTCACATAATTGGCTATAGGCATGAGCAATACTCATATCAGACTTAGTAAACGCCATTTCAATATTGCTAATAAACACGTTAAAAAATGGCCAGTAGTCAATCATTTCCTTCATTAATGCTTCATCATCGATGACGCTATGCAGTGCACTGCCAACGCCATACCAAGCTGGCAGTGTAAAGCGCGCTAATGACCAACCAAATACCCAAGGAATGGCACGCAAAGTGGTTTTACTTGGTAGGCCTTTATTACGGTGCGACGGACGTGAACCAATATTTAATAAAGATATTTCTGCCACTGGCGTCGCTTGTGAGTAGAATTGATAAAAGCCTTCGGTATGGTCAGTCAGCTGACGATAATGCTGTTCACCCGCGTCTGCTAAACGCGCAAAGAGTGCTTCGTAATGTGGCAACTCAGGCGGTTGTATTACAAATTTTGAGGAGCAAGCTTTGAGCGTGCCAGTGATACCCATGGTCAGCTCAAATACCGCAGTATCAGTGTTGGCATATTTGGCATAAAGAACTTCGCCTTGTTCGGTCACTTTGATTTGCCCATGCAGTGTACCGGCAGGTTGCGCCGCAATTGCTTTATGGGTTGAGCCTCCACCACGACTGACTGAGCCACCACGGCCATGAAACAAGCGGGTTTTGATACCATATTCCTCAGCGATACGGTTAATGGTTTGCTGCGCGCTATACAGCTGCCATGCAGAGGTGATAATACCGCCATCTTTTGATGAATCTGAATAACCCAGCATGATTTCTTGCGTGTTATCTAAGTGTTGCAGCAACCCTCGATAAAGCGGATTATCCAAGACGGCAGGTAAAATCTTATCGATATTTTTAAGGTCTTCGATGGTTTCAAACAAGGGTGCGACGGGTAAGTCAGCGGACAGTTGCCCTTCGTCATTCACTGTACATAAGCCTGCAAAGCGCATGAGTAGTAACACTTCTAATAATTGACTGGCGTTATTGGTCATTGATATGACGTAACTGCCGAAAGTATCTTGCCCGACCAGTTTACGTAAGGTTGCCACAGAGTTCATCAAAGCCAATTGTTCGCGTGTTTTATCACTCAAGTTATCGGTATAAATGAGCGGTGTACCGGGCTTTTCAAGTAAGCGCGTTAGCCACTCTTGGCGCTCGGTTTCACCCAATGTTTGATAGTCTGGCAGATTAGAGGCATTGGCAAAAATATCGGCTATCACCTCGCTATGATAAGAGGACTCTTGACGAATATCGAGCGCTGCCAAATGAAAACCACAGGTTTTGACCAAACGAATCATATCAAGTAATAAGCCTTCGCCATGTGCCGTATCGTGAGTATTGACACTTTTCCGAATGATGCGTAAATCTTCTAACAATTCTTGCGGATTGGTGTAAGCATCTTTTTCAGCCTCGCTATCACTACCTTTGCTTTGAATATGGCTATTAGTCGATTTTATTTTGGCAAGAATAATCGATAACAGTCTTCGGTACGGCTCATTGTTGTAATCGTCAGTATTGTAATCAAAGACTCGTCTGTCGAGCTCACGATAACTTTCAATTTTTGTATACACGTCAGGTTCGATAGCGACAATTGTATCGCTGTGAATCAGTTCACGACGCAATTTTTTGATCAACACTTGATAGTGACGCAAGACGGTATTGGCATGCATCAATACGGCCATTTCTGTGGTGTCATGAGTGACAAAGGGATTGCCATCTCTGTCACCACCGATCCAAGAACCAAAGCTCATGAACGCCGGTAAGGGATAGTCTGTTAGCTCAGGATAGATATCAACAATGGCGTCTTTAATATTACGGTAAACTTTGGGAATGGCGCTGAATAAACTGGCATTGAAATAATGCAGGCCATTATTGATCTCGTCATAGACTAAAGGTTTACGCGTGCGTACTTCATCAGATGACCATAATAAATCAATGGTTTGCGCCGTTTGTTCTTTCGCTTGCTCATAGGCGAAACTGTTTTCAGGAAGATTATTCAAAGCATCGCTATGCTTGAATAAACTCTGCAATAGATTCATCGTCGTACGGCGACGCGCTTCAGTCGGATGGGCGGTGAATACTGGGATAAATTTTAGTTGCTCAATCAGCTCTTGCATTTGGGCGGGTTCAATATTGCGCTCACGACATTCAAGCAGCGTACGCCGAAACGAGCCTTCCCAGCTATGTTCCGATTGCATACGCAAGGCTTGACGTTGTTCTCGTAAGTAATTCTCTTCACTTAGATTGGCTAAGAAAAAATAGATAGAAAAGCTGCGGATGACATTTTTTAAGGTTTGGTTATCTAATGAGGCTATGAAGTCGATGAGTTGTTGCTGGTTCGCTTCGTTAGGCGCGCGTCGTTGTTGGATAAAGCCTTTGCGCAGGGTTTCAATCGTATTAAGCGTTTGTTCACCCGTTTGCCGAGAAATCGCCTCTCCTAGAAATGAGCTTAATAAGCGGATGCGTTCGCGTAGTACGTGGTTATCAATAGTCATCCTTGATCTCCTGATCAAATTCATTAAAAATAGTCGTGCCGTCTTAAATGTAGGTTTTCTATGGTGTAAGCCATTTAACCTGTTTATGTGGATCTCGAAGCTCTCGCTTCTCATCAGCCAAGACGTTGCTAGCTTTAGGTATTAATCATTTATTTTTTGGTGATACTGGGTCAGCCATTCCTGTAATGGTATATCTGTCTATCCCTAGTCAGCCAACAATATTATGAGTTTCATTATTACGATTGATGACTAAACTAACGGCTTCAAGTTTAATTCTCCAGCTTTACTAAACAGTCAGAATTAATATCAGCAATCGTTTTGGCACCAGTCAAGGTCATTGCGACGCGTATTTCTTTATCTAGCAGTTCTAACAAATTGCTTACCCCTGCACCGCCATCCGCTGCTAAAGCATAAATAAAAGCGCGCCCTAGCATGCAAATATCAGCGCCCAAAGCCAACATACGCACAATATCTAAGCCATTACGTATACCAGAGTCGGCTAAAATTTTAATCTCTCCTTTCACCGCATCAGCAATAGGAGGCAGAGCACGTGCACTGGATAAAACACCGTCCAGCTGTCGCCCACCATGATTCGATACGACTATGCCGTCGGCTCCAAAACGCACCGCATCTTTGGCATCTTCTGGGTCCAAAATACCTTTGATGACCATAGGCCCATCCCAGTACTCGCGAATCCAATCTAAATCTTTCCAAGAAATAGAGGGGTCAAAGTTATTACCTAGCCAGCCTATATAGTCTTCCAATCCTGTTGGCTTACCTAAATAAGTAGAGATATTGCCCAGATCGTGCGGACGGCCATTTAGCCCTACATCCCATGCCCATTGCGGATGCGTCATAGACTGTAAGTAACGGCGCATAGCAGCATTTTTACCGCTCATACCAGAGTGCATATCTCGGTAGCGTGCCCCTGGTACTGGCATATCTACCGTAAAAACCAAGGTCGAACACCCCGCCGCTTTGGCACGCTCCAAGGCATTTTTCATAAAGCCTCGGTCTTTTAATACATAAAGCTGAAACCACATTGGACGGATGATTTTAGGCGCCACTTCTTCAATCGGACAAACCGAAACCGTCGACATGGTAAACGGAATGCCTTTTTGATCGGCTGCCATAGCGGCTTGTACCTCCCCACGACGTGCATACATACCTGTGAGACCGACTGGTGACAATGCGACAGGCATGGATAGGGTTTCGTTAAATAATTGCGTCTCGAGACTGAGCTGTGACATATCATTCAGTACACGTTGCCTAAGAGCAATTTTTGATAAATCTTCAACATTACGCTTTAAGGTATATTCCTCATAAGCACCGCCATCTATATAATGAAATAGAAATGGTGGCAGTCGGCGCTTGGCAGCAGCCCTGTAGTCGTTTGGAGATGAAATAATCATACGCTTACCCTTTTTATGCTGTTAGATATCTATGTAATATTTTTGAATCTCTAATGGTGTGTTGATTAGTGCCAAATGATATATCTTTTTTTATTCTAGCTTTGTACTCGTGCTTCAGCATAAAGATCAGCGATAGAATGCTTAATCATAATGAATAGAACTGACTTGCTTTTGAAGCATAAAGCTCAGCCTACACTAACTATTACACACAGCACGAGCAGTTGCGTTTATTTTTTGATGTTTTACCAATGCCAGGATTAAAGGTATTGGTTGGGTCTAAACTTTTATAGAAGTTCTGCAAATCAGGTTCTGCTTCATATAAGTGTCCGACATTATGTTCAGCAGGATATTTTGCGCCGCGTTGATTCAACAGCTCTAGCATCATCGTTTTCACATATTGAGCATCACTACCCTTTTTCAAAATATAGTCTTGATGAAACACATAACAAAAGAAGTGTCCGTAATATAACTTCATTTCTAAATGCTGTGTAATTGCTTCAGGTAGGGTTTCAAGCCACTCTAATTCATTACGTGGTATAGCAATATCGAGCGCTAATATCTCGCCTACTTCTTTTTCATGGATGACCTCATATCTTAATGCTGCACCGGCGGCTGCGAAACGGTTCAAAAAAGCACTTTCTGACTCTTCTTTACTACATTCAAAATAGCTACCGGTTTTTGATGCCGCAAAAAACGACTGCAAAAATTCTTGAGCTTCCACTATCCCGTCATCACTCATTTTTATTATGAGATGATGCTCATACTTATCACGGTACGCTAGCATGCGCTCAGGTAAATGTTTTGGAAATAAGTTAGCTATAAACTGCATGACTTTATCGGTGAAATGCTTTGGCATCCATGACCACTTATGAAATTTAGCGTCAATAGCGCCTTTGATAGAAAACAATCTAGGTAAGGCATCTGTGCCGAGATGCTTAATACTTAGGAACGTGTCTTTACCGTATTTAGCGGAGACATCAAATATATCACGATGCATATACTCGCCCACTTCAGGGATATTGTCGAAGTTTGATAGTATCTGCCTTCTGAGCTGTGCAAGCTCACTCACACTGTTAGTGCCTATGTAAAAGGTTTTCTCTTTTGCCGCTATTGGATAAGTGTCAAGACGTACTGCAAACACCGCAAGCTTGCCAGCGCAGCCACTGGCTTCATACAGTCTGCGCTTGTCCGCATTAAAGCGACTGGGCGTGCTTGCATCAACGTCTTTTACTCTGGCGATGTACTCTTTGTCAGATGCGAGCTTGCCACTATCAGGTAATTCTCTTTTATCAAAATTACCATTTTGCAAATTAGTCAGTATTTCTTCTGGCGTATCACCTAGCTCTACGTCTAGATGATTAACCAATACCAGCTGTCCTTGTTCGTTTATTTGGGCAAACAACGCAAGCTCGGTATAGGCGGGCCCTCTTTTGACCAAAGCCCCACCAGAGTTATTAGATATACCGCCAATAATAGACGCGCCTAACGTCGAGGAACCGATGACGGAATGAGGCGCTCTATTGACAGCATTAAGCTGACTTTGTAGCTGATGCAATGTCGCACCAGGCAAGCTGATCACTTGCTCGTTGTCATTCACCAAATACAACTGGTTCATTGCAAGCGTATTAATCACCACAACTGGTCTATCGTAGTCATTACCGCTCGGTGTTGAGCCTTCAGTCAGACCTGTCTTAGCCGCTTGCATGATAATGATGCAGTCGCCTTCAACGCATACTTCTAGGCTACGCCAAATCTCCAGCAGTGTTTGCGGAAATAAAACGGCTAAGGCACTGCCACCACCAGAGCGCCACCCCATTCTATAGTGCTCATTTTTCTCTGGATCAGCCTGTACATTACTAGCACCCAGTAATTGTGTTAGCTTGTCTAGTACTTGATCAGCACTAAGCATGCCTTGAGAATCGCGATTTGACGAAGATATATGATGCTCCTTATCTTGTGATTGTGTGTCATTCATCATGCTAAGGGCCCTTGAAAACCAAAAATGTAAATGGCGGCCATGACGATGATGCCACAGAACAACACATAGTATATGGTGGGTAAAATAGTACGCCTAAGTGTGGCGCCCTCCATACCAAGTAAACCCACCGTTGCTGATGCAGCCACCACGTTATGTATGGCAACCATATTACCGGCTGCGGCACCAACCGCTTGAGACGCTATGATTAGAGAAGGTGAAATATGTAAGCTCATGGCGGCTTCATATTGGAATTGACTAAACATCATGTTAGAAACGGTATTAGAACCCGCGATAAAGGCCCCTAGTGCACCAATGGTAGAACTAATTAACGGAAAAGCGTTGCCAAAAGTACCCGCAAACAACTCGGCACTGGCGACTGGCATACTCGCCACATCTGATAAGTTTACCCCTGAATTGATAAAGATTCTGACCATTGGAATCGTAAAAACCAGTACAAAACCAGCTCCTAAGACCGTTTTAGTTGATTCTTTAAAGGCATTATTTAGTGCACTACCTGGTTTTTTAGTTTGCAGAGCAGCGGCAACCAAGGCGCTTATTACTAACAAGCCTCCAGGTAAGTACAGAGGACTAAAACTAGCGCTTACATCTGCCTCTCCTAAAACCGTCGTAAAATCTAACGTTGCACTGGTTAATAAGGATTCAAATCCAGCGAATACTCTTGAGCACACCAGTAAGACTGCAACGAGTAAATAAGGGAACCACGCCATAACCGCAGACATCTTTTTACTGGTTAAATCAAGCGTCACATCTTCTTTACTGACCACCAGTTTACCCATCCATTCGCTTGGCCAGTTTTTCTGAGGCGCAAAATCCCAAGTTGTTTTTGGGACTAAAAACCCTCTTTTAGCAGCGTTTACAACAATGGCTATACTAACTAAACCTCCGACCAGTGAAGGAAACTCTGGCCCTAAAAAAACACCGGTTATCATATAAGGGATTGTAAATGCCAAGCCTGCAAAAATCGCAAACGGCCAAATAGCGAAGCCTTCTTTCCAGCTTTTATTCTTACCAAAAAAGCGGGTGAGCATCATCACCATAAAAAGTGGCATAAACGTACCAATGACACCATGCATGATAGCCACTTGACTGGTAATCAGTTGTAAAAAGTCGCCCCATTGTAGTCCTTCTTGTGCCAGTTGAGCGCTAATGGCCGCTTTATCTAACCCATTATTTACCCCAATAACGATAGGCGTACCGACCGCACCAAATGATACAGGTGTACTTTGTATCATCATTCCCATCAACACCGCACCCAGCGCTGGAAATCCTATCGCCACCAGCAAAGGCGCAGCAATAGCGGCAGCTGTACCAAAACCTGAGGCACCCTCAAGAAAGCAGCCAAAGCACCATGCAATAATAATGGCTTGCACACGCCTATCTGGCGATACATTGGTAAACCCAGCACGGATAACGGCGATTGCACCAGTATTTTTCAATGTATTCAGCAAAAAAATAGCACCAAAGACAATCCACAACACCGAGACAGTTATCACCAAACCCTGAATAATAGATGATGACACTCGGTTAAGCGTCATATCCCATATAAAAATGGCAAGCGCAGCGGTAACAGCTAAAATAATTGGCATTGTTTTTTTGGCCGACCATTGCAAGCCTATAAGAAAAATACCACAGAGAACGATTGGCAGTAATGCCAACAGCCCATATATTGTTTGATTCAAAATTACATCCTTTTGATTGTGTGATCTTCCTTGAACCAAGTCATCGCAGCCTTTATTTTGACGACTCAATGATGACTAAGTTGTATTAAACATTCACAAACAGGGACTGCTAATTTATCCAAGCCGTCTTGTAGACAAAACCGAGCACGACTTGCGACAGTCTATGGCCCATGTTCAAAAAGCCCTAAAACAGTCTACGCCTTGTTAATTAATTGATATATTGCATCAATGGACAATGTTATTTTCCTTTTTTGCTATAATCTAATCCGCATTACGCCAATTGGAGCACAAGTATGGTCAAAGCTGACGATATGGTTTTATTTGTCCAAGTTGTTGAGGAAGGGTCATTTTCTAAAGTCGCTGAAAAGCTATCATTAACCAATTCAGTAGTGAGCAAGCGCATTGCAAGATTAGAAGAGAACTTAAATACTCAACTCATTTATAGAACCACTAGAAAGTTGAGCTTAACCGATGCCGGCAGGACGCTTTACGACAAAGCTAAAATTGCTAAACATGCCTTTCAGGAAGCTGAAGATGCAGTAACGGGTTACAGCGAGGATATGAAAGGCACCATACGAATAACCCTGCCTGTGGTCTCTGCAAATTTGATATTGAGCGAATCTATTGCTGAATTCTGTAAACAACATCCTGAAATATCGGTGGATTTACAAATTACCAATCGCTTGGTTGACTTGATAGAAGAAGGTTTTGATTTGGCAATAAGGACCGCTGAGCTTGAAGACTCATCGCTCATTGCAAGACGTCTTATAGATAGCCGATGGGTGATATGTGCGACGCCAGACTATTTAAAGCGATATGGTACGCCTCAAACCCCTGAAGAATTAGACAATCATGAGTGCATAATCTATAAGTTAGATAATACCTCTAACAACATATGGCCAGTATGTATAGACGGCACAGAGCAATTAATGCCTGTCCATGGTAGGTTTCATAGCAATCATCTTAGTGCGATTAAACAAGCCACGCTCAGCGATTTAGGCATTGCTTTTTTGCCCCAAGCGTTGGTCCATGAGGAGATACAACAACATACACTTACTCAGATTTTGCAACGGTTTACACGAAAGGAACTGGGCATGTATGCAGTATATCCTAAGGCCAGGCAACCAGATCAAAAGTTAAAACTGCTCGTTGCACATTTGCGAGACTCATTACATCGGAAACAGGCTTACTACTGCTAAGTAAAAAGCCTATTTTGATGTCTATAAAAAGATGAATGAAATAAAAAAGCTAATAGAGCCTTTCCTAAAAACTGTGTAACTGCTTATTCTCCTGTTATTGGATTATAAGCAGTTACACAGTTTTTAGGATAGCCTCTGCCGAATTTAATTTACGATCTTAGTACTAAGAGCCTTAGCCCAACCTACTGAGTGTTGACAACGGCTACATTCTTCATTTAGATCTGATATATATTTCACATAACCACAATGCATACAAGCGTAGGGCTGCCCATTCTCTATGGTTTTCGCTGCCTGAAACTCTTTGGGGAAAATAGGTAGCCCATACTGGGTCTCATTGCGTGGAAACAATAGTACACTAAACTCACCATCTGTTTCGAGCAATCCTGTCTCTACTTGTCCTAAATGACGCACGCCATATTGACGCATTTCAGCAAAGAACTCATCATGAGACATTTTATCTTTCTTAACATCTTCAAGTACAAACAAGCCATTTTCAACGATATAAGTAGCTTTGCCTTCTAGTAAATTCTCAAAAACCTTATATTTTGCGGTAACCCAAGTACACAATCTATAAAGTAGCAGCACAATACCCATGATAAGCACAGCTTGAATAAGCGGCAAATCTTTAGTGAACATGGGGTCACCAGCGATAGATCCCAGTGATAGAATAATAGTTAACTCAAAAATAGAAAGTTGGCGAATGCCTCGTTTACCCGTGAATCGTAGAAACAAAATAATCATAGCAAACATCACTATCACACGTATGACGATTTCAGCGGCAAACGACCAAGTCGTGTCATAGATAAAAATACTAGCCCAATCCATTAATTACCTCCCTGTGTATAATGTCTAGACCCTGATCTAGATTAAAGATGCTTTAGTTTTTATGATGTTGAAGAAGATTTAGTTTGAAGGTATTGAGGTAAGACGCCTCTCCCTCCTTCTTAAACTTTACGCACTTACTGGTATGAATATAGCTGTCTGAGGTTTGTAAGCTGTCGATTAAGCTTGTTTGACAGGATTTCTAATTAATATTTTTGAAGTATATCCACATTCAGTAATAAGTAAGTAAAATCTGATAGTGAGTATATTAATATAAATTATTGTTTTCTAGATTAGCTAAAAACACTGCAAAACCTTCTGTCGCCCGAGCTTTCAAGCGGCTACTGGTCAGCACACGAACGCGATTGCTCCAAGTAATAGCATAGCCTTGGTCTTCAAACTTTTTAACCAAATCCACATCTTCATGGCATGGCAGATGCGTAAAGCCGTCAACAGCTAAATAAGCCTCGCTGTTAAAACTTAAATTTGCCCCATGAATATGACGATGTCCCATCCTATCTTGATAATGAGCGATATAATCTTCGCGCGTTTGCGGCGTCAAATGTGCCCAGCTATCAATGTCTACCACGCCGCAAATCATATCAGTCGGCTGATAGATAATATGTTCAATTTGCTGTACCAACCAATCCATAGGCACAACTGAATCAGCATCTGTACAGGCAAGCCATGTCGCACCATTTTCGATCGCATAACGAATTCCAATGTCTCTCACTTGTCCCACACAGTGATAGTTACAGCATAGATAATCAACACCTATAGCTTTGACGATGGACTGCGTATCATCGGTACAGCTATCAAGCACCACCAGCAGACATGTTTCAATCGTTGGGGGCAATTGCTCGATAGCGGCCTGCACTGATGCTAAACATTTAGCGATAGTCATCGCCTCGTTATGAGCAGGAATTACAATACCGATTCTCATATCTCCTACCTTTGCCTATTTTGCTGAATGCTACACTTTGTCATACCAAGTTTTCTTGCATAGCTACCGAGCTTGGGGAGCGTTGCCAAACATCTAATAAGAAATCGCTGTCTATTATTTTGCTTTGATGAGTGAACGTAACCTGATGCTTCTCATTATTTGTGAAATTAAAAACATCGTGCAAGCGCTGGTGCACGGTCTCACCTGTCATCGTGAAACCCTCAATAGCATACCGCCAATGACAGCATAGTAATGTACCGCCTACAGCAAGGTTTTGCTCAGTCCAAGCGATTACTGTGTCAATATCATTGGGTGATAAATAATATAAAATCTCACTAATGACAATTAAATCAAAGGGCGGCTCATTAACAGGTGTACTAATCGATAAAAGATAAGTATCCCAAAGGGCATCTTTTAAAGTCAATAATCTATTGGGAATAACCCCTTGTATCACCTTAACATGAGGTAACTCTGCTAAGCGCTCTTTAGCAAGTTGCACCGCCTGCTGATTGCCATCAATACTCACCAAAGCATGACAACGTTGAGCCAATAGTTCACTCAGTACGCCGTTGCCACAGCCTAATTCAATGCCATGCTTATATTGAGATTGCGGCAGTATCGCTAGACACATATCACGTTTTCGTTTTTCATACCAACGAGTTTGATACTGCCATGGATCGGTATTGTCATTATATAACGCGTCAAAATACGATTCTGAATAAGCAGCTAATTGGTTGCTAATAGCAGTACCGTCAGCGGAGACAGTTTTAGAATACTCTAAACTATCGACTAAGTTACTGATATCCATTGGTGGCTTAGGTTTAGGGGTGTGACTCATATAAATAGACTTCCCAAGGTTGGCTGATTCTAGCAATCGCTTTCGCCGATAAGATTGGTGGGCTTCCCGTGCTGTCATCTGCAGTAATTTGACTTTTAAAGCAGGTGATGGCTTGGAGTTTACGCTGTAATTGCTCAGTGGTTAAATTAACTCTCATTGCACAGTGCCAAGGGATACGGCTATCGCCAGGTTTTGCCCAATGCCACGCCCAAATTAATACTTGATAACAAGCTAGGTGCTGCTGCTTGGCAAATGAAGCGACCACTTGTCCAGTTGCCTCATGATCAGGATGTCCGTCATTTATAAAAGTGGTTATTAAAATATCCTCAGGTTGAATAATTGCGGATAATTCTTGGTGAAACTGATCTTGTTGGGCAAAGACATTGCCATCTGCTAAATTTAGAGCCATAGTCGTGACCTGATTAGCCACACCCAATACTTCCAGCGCTTTAACACTTTCTTGTGGTCGGATAGTATCAAGGCTTTCTTGAGAATAAATTTGCGAGTTCGGATGACTTTGTGTGCCATTGGTCACGTGAATAAGAACAATAGGATTGCCATTTGCTGCCAGTTGTTGCAACAGACCCCCACAGCCTAGTACTTCGTCATCAGGATGCGGGGCGAAGATGCAGACTCGTTGATAGGGCGTAAAGCTTTTTGTAATCTCCAATTGAGTCAAATCTTGCAGCCCTACCCAATTTTGCCAAGCTTCTTGACTGGTGCCATCACCTTCAATAACACGGTCACCCACGATCGGATGGTTACCTTCAAAAATAGCAGCATTCGCGACGGCATCATCTTTGGGTATAAGCTTTGTAGTGTTAATAGATACTATAGTTGCCATATATTATCCTGCTTGTCTGTTAACTCATTGGCTAAAACGCTAGTTAACTCACCGATTTTCTGTAAGTCAAAAGCGCCATGGCTTTGGCGGATAAACACGGGCAGATCGGCTGACAATCTTGCAAAATGAGCATTGCGACAAAATGGCGCTGCGCCCAATGCCTGTCCGACAACCTCCACTACTTGGCGAGCGACTTGCTCAACTTGTGACCTTAACTGGCGTATGGCAAGTTCATGGCTGATCTGTGGCTCGCCATCTATTAAATCAGCAACATAATGAAAATATTTCTGAGTAACTGCCAATGCCGTACTAATTTGACCCAAATACATGGCTTTATAATCGTTTGGCTTTTGCTGATAAGCACTGATTAAATAGTCTGCTAGGTAAGACGTTGCTCCATACCAGCAAGCCGCAACGCCCGCTGCCCCATGCCAAAAACCCACCCGTTCTAGGTATTCATTGGCTCTCCCAACTTGAATAGCCGATACTTCATGGAACTGTAATGTCGCTGTATCAGTGGCCTGCATCCCTACCGCCTGCCACTCCTCGTTATCAATCTCAATACCAGATTGACTCATATCTACGACCAGCAATTGCGCTTGATCATTGGCATTACGATACGTTATGAGTCCATGATCTACCATATTGGCCCCTGAACACCACGCTTTGGTACCATTGACTTTTCCTTGCTCATAACCTATAGGATTACCTTCTGCTGCCCAAACGGCCCACAACCCTTGATCCGCTTTATCATAGCCTACTTCATGTAAAATACTTAGCGCATCCAAGTGCGACTCAAACCATTTTGCAATCGTTAAATCAATCCCTGCCACATAGGCCAGAATCTGCCAACGGCTCAACGTACCTGAGACTTCACTATTTATAGGGCTAGCGCCACTTGCCGGATGCGGGATTTTATCGCTATAGGTGATTAAGGTTTTTAAGATATTATGACGTAAAGTATCAGTTAAGCTAAGTGTACTAATGGCTTGATTATCAGCCAGCAAGTTATTTTCTATACTGGCTTTAATCTCTGATAATAAAGAGTTTTTTGCATTTAGCAGTAACATGAGGCCTCCTAATTATCCTTATGAGTCAGATATTGGAACTGAGATAGGGTTCAAGCGATCCGTTTGATGCTTTTTGACATCATACAAATCATTTAAAAAATTCTGCTGCCAAACCTGTAAGTCATCTTGTTGTAGTCCCTGTAGCAGCGATTGATAGCGCGACTGCCGCTCATCTAACGGCATTCTCAAAGCAATTCCTAAACCCTCTGTCATACTTTTTGGCTTATGTGGATCGATAATAATCGCGGCTTGCATTTGCTCGGCCGCTCCTGCATAACGTGAGAGCAATAACACGCCAGGATTGTCAGGGTTTTGTGCCGCAATATATTCTTTGGCAACTAAATTCATACCATCTTTAAGCGAATTGACCCAACCGATATCACTCTGCCAAAACATGGTCATTAATGTCTCGTGGCTTATGACGCTTTCGCAATAGCTGATAGCTTGCCAACTACCCATAGTATTCTCATTTTCAGAAATATCATTTCTACACTTGCTGAGTGAGAACTGTTGATTTATATCATTAACAGCAGTTTTCACATCGTCATAGAGACGCTGATAAGTAGGCACATTTAGGCGACTAGGACAGGCAATTTGTACTAACGTCAGCTGATTCTGATATAAAGGATTTTGCTGTAAAAAATCGCGGTATGCCGAAAAACGCTTTAACAACCCTTTTGAGTAATCGATTCTGTCCACCGCAATAATTTTTTGGGCAGCAGATTTTATAGTGTTTATATTCTGATTGGCTTTAGCATATTGCAAGGATAAATGGCTAATTTGCTGCTGTATTCTTGTCACATTTATGCCGATTGGATAGGCATCAATCCGCAAATAGTGAGGATAATTTAGACCTAAGTTAAGCATAACCTGCGTATTTTTTGACTGAGTAGAGGTACTAAAACCTTGCGGGGCATGTAAGACGTTTATTAGCAAATCTTTTAAATAATAATTGCATACAGCAAAGCAGTTGGCTCTCCCTTGCTGAGTTTGTGTACCAAGCACGTCATAATGAGCAAGATGCCTAATGAGCTCACTGCTTTTATCAAGTGATTGCCAGAAAGGTAATGAGACAAAGGGGATGTGGAAAAAAAAGCCGATACGATTGCAAATACCCAGCTGCCTACAATGATATGCCACACTTAAAAAATGATAATCATGCACCCAAATCACATCATCAGGCTCAATAATCTTCTTTAATTGTTTGGCAAAAAGGCGATTTACCGTTTGATAGCCTGCGTAATCCTCTGGCGCTTGACTAATTAAATCAGTTCTCTCGTGCAATAATGGCCACAATACATTGTTGGCAAAGCCGCAGTAAAACTGCTGATACTGCTCAGTGGTAAGTGCAGTGGTCATATAAGTGATGAATATATTGGCACACGGCGCATCAGCGCCTGATAAAGCAGTTTGTTTGATACTACTAAATTCATTAGTATAATCATCATTATAGCGCTCGACAATTTCACCATTCCAGCCCATCCAAACGACTGATTTTCCGTTTAATACGTCTTGCAGTGCTATTGCAAGTCCACCTGCCATTGGGTTGTTATCAGGCATTTTGACCCGATTAGACAAGACGATTAAGCGGCTCATACCACGTGTCTCCCTCTCACTCTCACGGTTTCTTTTACTAACTCATTATGTTGTTGGCAAAGGCTTAAAAGGCTATCTAGTAAAACAGTCACCTCATGAGTGTCATGGACGTAGTAATTGGCATGAGTAGGCTCACAACCGACCTTAATCCCCATCCCTTTTATTAACTGTGAGTCGTCTTCTAGCAATTTACTGTCACCTTGTACAGCCACAAATCCTGCTTCATCCGTAATATCATCGCCAATAAAAATAGGACAAAAACTTGTAGGGCTCTGCATTTTTTTTAGTAAAGCTAGAATGGCGCTACCTTTATTTACTCCTTTTGGCACCACCTCCCAAACATATTTACCGGATTTTAATGTCCAGTTATCATGACTTTTTAAGTTTTCTACCATGATGGTATAAGCCGCATCAGCTAAAGCAGGGTTTTTTCGAAAATGGAGGGCGACAGAATAGGGTTTGTTTTCTACGATGAAGTCATCAAAGGGAATGCAAGATTGGATAATAGACTTTCTTATTACAGCAAGTTCCATGATATTAACAGATAAAACGTTTGTTTCATTATGGTCACTGCTATCATCAAACGCTATTTCTAATCCATGAGTTGCTGCGATTGGTAATGTTAAAGGAAACAGCATTTGCTTTGCTTCAGCCAAACTGCGTCCTGTCACGGCAGCAATTTTTACACCATGGTTTTGTATCTTTTGTAAAAGTATTAAGGTTGCATTTGGGATGAAGCTGTTTTTAGGATTAAGTGTGAAATCGGCTAACGTGCCATCTATATCTAGAAACAAACAGTACTCTTGCTGATGGAATAAATGGTCAGCAAATTTTTCTGGCGAGATATAGATAGGTTCCCTATTTATGCTGGGGCTTCGTCCTGAAGTCACGTTTCTTCCTTTTTAATGTAGCGTCATGTTTCAGACAAATATGCCATACATTCGAAATAATTTGCGTATCAAAAGCCTTTGCGGTTTCTAATATATTTTTAATATGGACCTAAAAAAGTCTAATACTAAGCCATTGAATTTAATAAGAAGTGTGCCATAGCCACAGTAAAAATCTAGTGACTGGAGTGTGCTGTTTGATGTGAGTTCTGTAACTCACTAAACATGATTGCTATTTATGTTTTATTTTTTAAGAAAGCATTTAAACTACCATATTTAAACCGATTACAATTCACACTAAACCACCTAAGACTTCTGTTCATCAACTATAGATTAGACAACTTATAAAAGACATTTATTGAAATATAGTTGACTAATACAAGGCTGGAATAACTGCTTCATTGAGCGCTTCCGTCATCGAATCGGCATCTTGTAGCCATAAAATTCATGGTCCTCATTGTAACCACCTTGACTTGAGCCGAGATGGGAAAAATCATGGACAAATTAAATTGCAGTAATCCACTTAACCATCTTGAAACCAAGCTCGTTTTCACACCGCAGTCGTAGTGGCGCGCCATGTAGAACACTGAGTGGATCGTCATTCATATCGAGGGCCAGAATAGTCAGTTCGTGCTGCATATTCTCCATTTTGTGGCAGTCGTAGTAGACGCCGCCATGAGCGCCCTCAGTGAGAGAGTAGAAGACGGCGTAGCGCGCCTTCGGCATCGGACGAACCAAGTCGAGTATATGGCGCATTGGCATGCCAGTCCACTTAGCGACATCGCTCCAACCTTGAATGCAGAAATGAAATGGGTTGTAATTTGCTCCTGCTGCAGCATCGCCCGTAACTCAGCCAGGGAGTATTCGCTTGGTCGTTCGACCAATCCATCATCAATGCGCAACTGATATCCGGCGAACTCATTTACTGCAAGATCATCAAACTCTGTTGCCGGGGGTGATTTTTTCTTCAAGTGGATCACGAATCGAAGGGGTATTATGCTTATTGACAGCAGAATTAGGATTTTGATCAGACTTACTCATAATACATCCTTATTTATGGATTAAGATTGTCTGGGTAAGACTGAATAATTAATACTATAGATAGTCTGTTGGCTCAGTTACAGTCATTCCACTATAAAAGTATTACTGCGTTAACCTCGCTTGAAGTATCACTTATACATCTACACTCGGTTGCCTTGTACTACTTTTAAATTGAATCGACTATAGCAGTCTTAATAGTTTGTATAACTTGAGCACATGCTTTGCGAACTGTGTTTGACAAAGTACACCGTGGTCTTATTCGAGCACAGTTTTCATCCTTCATCTATTTTCTTAGCATGCTTTTTAACACACTATCATCCTTAACTATAAACATCACATATCCTTTTAAAAACATGTGGTACACAAGATAACAAACTTTTACCTTTTCCTACCTGAAGATGCTAAATCTGCTTGCTATATTTAACCCGTTAGTCGAGCATTATTTTTTCAAAAAGCATAACGATAACAATAAAAAAATAGAAAATAAAAAAAACAATAAAGGATTGTGCTGATACTGAAGTTAGCTCAATTAAATTATTGTATGACCGTACTTTACAGTCGATTTTGAATAGTTACAAAGTCGATCTCTTGAATCTTTATGTCTTAACTACAATAAGGATATTGAAATGAAAACATCAGTCTTAACTAAATCGATTCAAAATAAATTATGCATAGTATTTTTGGCGAGTTTATTTGGTCTCAGTGCTTGCAGTAGTGAGACAGAAGAGCCTGCTACTAATACAGAGTCTAGTGAGATGACACCTGTGCAAACAGCGAGCGAGGCTGAAGATCAGACGACTGAGTCTACAGAGGAGATAGAAGGTGCAGGAGGTACAGCATACTATTCTAGTAATGGAAATGACCAAAAGGCTGATGATACGGTCTATATCAACGAAAATAATTCAAACCTAGATAAGACACCGGCAGATGGCGTGCAGTAAGTATGGGAAGTCGCGCAATCCAGTAAATATTAAAGGGTTCCTATAAGGTTATTAGCAGTTTGAAGTGCTCCGACTAATCATTATCTTAAAATATCCCATTTTTGACGGCGGCAGCCTATCCTACAATCGAGCCTTTTATCTTTACTCGCCTAACTAAAAGCATTGACTAAAAAAGCCCGTGGCCATAGTCACGGGCTTTTTGCATTTTTAGGGTATGACTATTAAAAACATAATAATCAATATTTATTTTGGTTACGCCACTCATCTACATCACGTTCAGCATCTTCTTTTGAATGACCATAACGCTCTTGGACACGTCCAACCAATTTATCACGATCACCTTCAATATGGGTGAGATCGTCATCTGTTAAATCTGCCCACTTTTGTTTTACTGAACCTTTGACTTGGTTCCATTCGCCTTTTAGGGTCTGGTTATTCATATCATTATCATCCATTACAGCCCTGATTTAAACCCTATTAAAAAAAATGGGCACAGGCTAAGTTTCTACGACAAGGGTGGATGGAGAATAATTTACCTAAGCTGTTTCATGATATGGGTTGTACCAATTTTATTCTGGATTGACTATACTAGCTTACTTAATTAAAACTGCTTTTTGGGTTTGGGTAATTCTAAACGTCCTTGTGTTGAGGATGTCAGCTGGAACCAAATAGAGTAACTACTCCAGCTTATCTTTTGCTTTGAATGGTTCTGAAAATTGCAGGATTAGAAAGTTGACAACGGACAGTATTATTGCAATCTCATACCGCCCATAAGCCACGGAAATGCCGATAGCAGCGGTATTCCATAGACTCGCTGCCGTTGCTGTACCTTTTACCGTATTGTCGCCTTTAAAAATAGCACCACCACCGATAAAACCCATACCCGTAATAATCGCGTACATGATTCTCGCTTCAGGCTCTGATCCGTGATAGATATCTACAGCGACTAGCATAAAAGCGCACGATGCAATACTTACCAAGGGAAAGGTTCTGAGACCTGCACCCTTATCTTTCATCTCACGATTAAGGGCGATCGGTAGCGAAAGTATAAAAGCAATTCCTAGTTGAAGAAAATGATATAGTCACTGCACTACAAAAGAGTTATGTTTTGGATGAATATCATAAAACAATTTAGATAAGTCATTTTCCATCCAACCTTGGCGTAAAAACTTCACTTGAGCCCACTTTTTCTCGATGGGATTTAAGTCAGGACTATAAGGAGGTAAGAATAATAGCCTGTGACCATGCCTGTTAAGCAGCTTTTGAACGCGCTTATGAAAGGCTGCATTATCCATAACGATTACACATTTTCTCTTAAGCTTTGGTATCAGCGTGAACTTGCACCAGTGATAGAAAATCTTTTTATTAATGTTGGTCTTTAAGCAATTGAGTGCAAACAGCGTTTTGCCATATAGTGCACCAATGACGTTGGTTCGATCTTTGGCTTGCCAATTGTAACTGCCAATGCAGGGGCTACCAATGGGTGCATAACCACAAGGACGCATCGTTTCACTCTCAAACCCACTTTCGTCCATATAGACAATAGCAAAGCCTTGAGCAATGTAGTGGTTAAGCTTGGCTAGATAAGTCGCTCTTTTCACAGGACAGGCTTTGGGATGCTCAAGTGTCTTTTTTTTTGCTAACACCAATACGCTTTAAGGCTTTACTGATGCCTGTTGGGCTACAATCAAAACGCTGTGCTCGCTCATAGTGATAATCGTCAGGGTGGTCTTTGACATCTTGAGCTAAGGCTTCATCCTCTATTTTGTAGGGCTTAATATATCGAGTGGTTTTACTATGAAGACGCTTTTTCCACTTCTGGATAGTCGTTGGACTGATATCATAGAAAACAGCAGCTTCAGCAAAGGTCATGCCCTCATCTAAGCTTTTTAAGACTTGTTTGCGAAAATCTAGGGAGTAAGTCATGGTTATTTATTGTGGTAATCGTTTAGTTGATTTATTTTATAACATTTTTGTGGTCAGGTGACTATA
>NZ_AYYA01000051.1:0-72873 GCF_000511065.1 Psychrobacter sp. TB67 | reverse complement strand
TGAGATGCCCATAGACGAATTTATCATCAATATCTATTTAATGGTAGAGCAATATTACAAAATAGTCGTCACCAAACCCTTGCGAAGTGCAGGTTACGCGCCAAAGCTAAGTGATCCTGAGGTCATTTGCATGGAGATGGTCGGTGAATTTTTACACCTTGATCAAGACAAACAAATTTGGCAATACTTTACCCAGCATTGGCAAGACTGGTTTCCAGCCATCGGCTCATACCCTAACTTCGCAAAGCATTGCGCAAATCTGTGGCAAGTCAAACAGCGGATACAAGATAACGTCAGTCAAATTGAAGGCCGTGACAACATTCATTTTATGGATGGCTTTCCGATACCCGTCTGTCATTATGGACGCGCTTATCGGCATAAGAATTATCAAGACTTAGCAGCTTTTAGCTACTGTGCCGCTAAGCAAGAGAGGTACTATGGCTTTGAAGGCCATTTGCTTGTTAACTTATCGGGCATGATTAAAGGCTTTACCTTTGCTCCTGCCAATGTTGATGAAAGAGCGGTTGCCCCAGAAATCACCACTCATATTCATGGGCTGCTTGGCGCTGATAAAGGGTATATCAGCCCTAGTCTGACATCGTACTACGACGCTCAAGGCGTGGATTTACAAACGCCACTCAGAGCCAACATGAAAGAGGATAGACCCAAACCTGTGGTAAGGCGGCTAATGAAAGCCCGCCGTATCGTTGAAACAGTCATTGGTCAGCTATCAGAACGATTTAATATACAAAGGGTACGAGCAAGAGATTTATGGCATTTGTCTCATCGATTGATTCGTAAGATTCTTTCACACAATCTGTGCTTTGTACTCAACAAAAAACTTGGTAATCCGCCTCTTCAGTTTGATTTGCTTATTTCAAGTTGAGAGTGGGGTTAGATAAGGAAATAAATAGACCAAAAAATCAAAGACATTGGTTTGATTGCGACTATGCTTTAAATCAAATAAATTAAAGCACAGTACCTTTTGTAGCATATAGTGTAAAAAATAGTCCTCAATACTGGCTTCTTGATTATTCGTTACAGTACCAACGTCACTAGCCTCATCGATAACACTCTGAGCAAAACGCGATTGGATTTTTAGTTGCGTATTCTGTACGCCAATAAAACCCATGACATTACCCGTTGTTAAAATTATCTTAGAATCACTAAGAGTTAGCTCAAAGATTGGCTCGCTAGCAATATCGTCTTCGTTGTCCTTAAGATAATCAGGAAATATTAGTAAATCAGGATTTGCTTTTACCAACTCGCTAATATTTTTATTAGCAATCAGACTTATATTATCCTTATAAACCTGATCCATTGCCGTCAGCTCTAAAGCTGTATTGTCAGTCGTGACTATCATTATAACCAACCGAGTCATAGGTATTATCATAGGCACTTTTTAAACTAGCAAGCTGCTCATCGGCATCAGGATAGCCACGCAGATATTCAAACAGGAGCGACTGTAGATGGTACGTCCAGAGTTTATCGAAATCCCCATTATAATTAGCCAGTTTTAGGAAGTAAGCTGGACCGACATGGTAGGCATCGCTCAAGCCTTGAACAGATTCGATAGCACTATTTAAATTAATAAGCCGTTGCTTAGCTTCTTCTGCCCATTCATCTATTTGCCCTTCCCACATTGAAAGCCTATCTTCGGCTTTGATTTCTTTCCAAGCAAATCGGCGGCGCATTGCAAAATCAAATGATTCGACACTACGATCGATATCGTTCATGGTACCGATGATATAGACGTTGTCTGGAATATAAAAACCGTTCTTAAAAACATCTTCTTTGGTTTGCAGATTGGCGTATTGGGTAGTGACTCTGCCACTCTCGCCCCGATAGCCGGGGTCAATTGAGAAGAAAAGCTCGCCTAAGACTTTGGATATCTCGGCACGGTTTATTTCATCGAGTATAAGGACGAACTTTTTGTTTTTATCATCGGTATTAGCCATTTGCAAATCGTAGTTTTCTTCAATGTATTGGCATACTGGAATCAGATAAGGCTTCCAGTTCAGCGACTTACCTGTTTCAAAATAGGTTTGTATCAAAGATTTGGTTAAAGTGATTTGTCTCTGCGTTTCACTTGAAAGAACGGCGGTAATATTATCGCGCGAGTTAACAATAACGCTAAATGGACTCTCTTGGCTAGGGGTTGCTAACTCTAAAGTATTCTCAGATATCTCATCTATAAATCTTTGATAGACCTCATCAAAGTTACTTAATTGTTGATTGTTCTGATACTTTAATGCTTCTTTACAGAACTTCTTAAAACTACCGTCCCGCAGCTCAAAGCTAACCTCACCTTCTTCATTTTGAATAGGTCTTAGACCTTCGACAAAATCAGTATAGTCATAGGACGGATGAAATTGAATGAGCTTGTGCTCTGCATCCCAAGCTTTAGCCAGCGCTTTTGCTAAGTAGGTTTTACCCGTTCCTGGTGCTCCTGTAAGTATAAGATTCTTATTGGCTAACAGTAGCTCGCTGATTTCTTGTAGCAAAGGATTGGTGATAGGTGGTTGAGCGTTTGAAGTACTTACTTGTTCATTCATAATTGACTTATTAGCAAGCTTAAAAACATTTTTATAAGCTTCAAACAAATCGCCTTTTAGATCATTGATGATACTGTAGTAATCAAGCAAAGACAGTCTCTGTTCATAATCTAACTCCATTATTCGACCGAATAAGTAATGCTCGTCTTTGACAGGGTTTTGAAAGCCGTATTCATCCGTGTTTAATGTAAAGCCTCTCTTAGCAAGCTTAGTAATCTCTTCACTGTCTCTCAAAGCTATAAAAGCATCCATAAACGGCTTGATATATTCTATTGGTGTTTTTTCTTCTTTAAATCTGACGTAAAGCGTATTAAATCCTAAACCGTAACCAATTTTATTGTCTGATAAGTAGATGTGGTATTGGACTTCGGTGCCCGCACCTTCGTTGATCGCCCACTCTCTGTCTTCGCTATCGTATTTGAACAATAACTTTGAGTTAGTAATTCTTTGATTACCTGTCAGCTCTTTTCTAGCGAAAAGAAAGTCCTTTTTCAGACCACTGACGTCTTGGTTTATAAGACCAACCAAGTGACCGATGCTGTCGATTTTTATAGCGCTAACATTGATGTAATCTAGCTCTTGCATTGCTCCAACTAGCTCGTCGCGCAACTGCCATTCACCATTTTCACTACCTTTCATAGCAATTAGCCACAAACTTGATGTATCGACATTTTGCAACTTCGAAAATCTTTTCTTCACCTTCATATTAAATTGACTTATATAGCCACTTAGAGATTGCTTCGAGAGATTATATCGCTTTGCCAGATACTCAAAGTCAGCCTTGTATTCAGGCTCTGAGAAAAAAGTGATCAAGAAGAATTTATAGTTAAAAGACATAAAGTCTTCATCTAACAATACATGTAGCCACTCCTCCCTAGTAACTTGGGATGGACCGTTATAGTCATCATTCTTTATGATAATTTGTTGCACCGCGGTATCCTTCAAATGAAATTTTAATGATGGTTTCTTATGATCATACGAGAGGTAGACTAAAAACCCTAACGCCCCACAAACTCAGCTTCCCGTCTCTCAACCATCGCCATCGCACCCTCTTTGGCATCTTCTGAATGAAATAAATGCGGCAGATAGCTATGAATATTGGCGAGTGCTGCTTTTGCGCCATTACGACTGGCATCTTGCGCAGAAGACAGCAACCCTTGTACCCCAAGTGGCGCGGCTTGACAGATCTCTTTAGCGATAGTGCGTGCGCGCTCATACTCTTCACCATTGGCGACGACTTCACTGACTAAATTAAGTCTATCAGCCGTTTGCGCATCAAAGTTTTTACCAGTTAGCAAATACGGCATGGCTTTTTGCCAGCCAGCTGCCGCGACAAATCTTACCGTCGCCCCGCCAAACGGCATGATACCGCGTTGGACTTCCATTTGCGCAAAGTTGCAGTTATCACTAGCGATGACCACATCACTATTTAGCATCAGCTCAATCCCAGCGGTAAAGCAAGTGCCTTGTATTGCCACGACCACAGGTTTGGTCCGCAGTTTGCCACCGATACCCCACGGATCGATTTTATTATCATTGAATTCAAACGCGCCTTTATCCCATTTATCTTGTAGCTCCATCAAATCAAGACCAGCGGTAAAGTGCTCGCCATGGGCGAAGATAAGCGCACAGCGTAGGTTATCGTCGTTTTCATAGTTGGTAAGCGCCTCAGAGAGTTGCTTGATCATATGGCTATCAAAGGCGTTGCGCTTGTCCGCACGATTGAGTCCGATTAGGCAGATATGGCCGTCAGTTTCATAGGTAATGCGCTTGCCAATAGCGTCAGTATCGTTTTGCATGCTCATGGTTTTATCCTTTTTATATTTGTAGTTGTGGTAGGGTGCGGTTAGTTTTATCAAGTTTTCGTAGAGAATGAAGATAAAATGTAACCCACCATTTAAACCTTATAAAAGTATAAGACGGTGGGTTACGCTGCGTTAACCACACCCTACGCCAAAATTGTCTTATTTCAGTGAATATTACTGACTTTCAATATAGACATACGCTCTTTGCAACGCAAGCACCGTTTTAGCGTTTCCATCAACAGCTGACCTCAATATCAGTTGACCTGATTTGCGATAAGTGCAACTATTATTCAACCTAAGACATGACTCAGAGCTTTTTATGGAATTTTGGCACGGTTTTTTGCTGATCACCAGCGTCCATTTACTTGCTGCTGCCTCTCCAGGGCCTGATTTTGTCTTGGTATCACAGCAGACATTGGCAAAAGGTCGGCGCACAGGTTTGATTTGTAGCCTTGGTATTACCTTGGGTCTTGCTGTACACATTATCTATTCGGTACTGGGACTGGCAACAGTGATCGCCCATTCGCAGCCGCTATTGACCGCTATTAAATGGTTGGGTGGTAGCTATCTGATTTATCTCGGATGGCAAGGTATTCAAGCCAAACCGAAAAAACCATTAGATTTAGCAGATTCAGAAAATGTACGCATTGATGTTTCACAAGCCGCGACTACCGAGCAAGCACCGCTGCTTTCTACCAAAAAATCTTCTATTAATAGCGACTCAACTTTCGCCATTCTACGTCGCGGCTTTTTTTGTAATGTATTTAACCCAAAAGCGCCGGTGTATTTTGTCGCGATATTTACCCTCGTATTGTCACCTGACATACCGCTTTGGCAGTTAGCAATCTATGGCGTATGGATGATGGTCTTGCAGATGGCATGGTTTAGCGCCGTAGTGATGTTACTCTCCATTCCTGCGATACATCGTCGCTTTCAACGCTTTGAGCATTGGATTGACCGCGTCTTAGGTACCGCGATGATCGTATTGGGATTAAACCTGATTTTACGTAGCCGATAAGACATTCGTTAGCCGCGAAATCTGCTAAAATGGTTGATTATATTCAAACATCAAAGCCCGATACTATGACCAGTAAGCTTATGAACCGTCGCCCGACCGCTAACAATCACAGAAACAGATCACCTGAGACTGCCAAAAAATTAGGCCAGCTGCATCCACGCAATCCGCACCAAGGCCGCTATGACTTTGCGGTATTGACCCGCGCTTTGCCTGAGCTTGCCAAGCATACGATTACCAATCCTAATGGCGAGCCAACGATTAACTTCTCTGATCATCAAGCGGTAAGAGTGCTTAATCAGGCGCTATTGGCCCATTATTATGGCGTTAAATTTTGGGACATTCCTGAAGGTTATTTGTGTCCACCGATTCCGGGGCGTGCCGATTATATTCATTACATCGCTGACTTATTGGCGCAAACCACGCACATGAATGACGATAATACACCGCCGATGGGTAAAGAAATCCATGCCTTAGATATTGGTACTGGTGCCAGTGCTATTTACCCTATTATCGGCAGCCAAAGCTACGGTTGGCGCTTTACGGCGAGCGATATCGACCCTATTTCGGTCAATACCGCGGCATTGATTTGTGAAGCCAATCCAAAGCTAAAAGGCGCGGTGAAAGTAAAACTACAACCCAATCCGAAGAAGTTTTTTGCAGGTATCATCGGTCGTCAAGATTACTTCGATGTGGTCGTGTGCAACCCGCCATTCCATGCGTCACTAGAAGAAGCGATGGAATCCAATACCCGCAAGCAGCATAATTTGCAACGCCATCGTGGCAAGAATGAAAACGAGCAAGTAAGCCGACACTCAACGAAATCTGGCAATGCGGCACAAAACCTAAACTTCGGCGGTCAGCATAAAGAGCTATGGAGTGAAGGTGGCGAGATTACCTTTTTGACTAAGATGATAAAAGAGAGCCAAGATTTCGCTGAGCATGTTGGCTGGTTTACTAGCTTAGTCTCGAAGTCTGAAAACGTAAAACCTTTACAGCTATTGCTAAAGCAGCTTGATGTCACACAGATGCGCATTATTGAGATGAGCCAAGGACAGAAAAACACCCGTATATTGGCATGGCGTTTTAACACTGATGAAGAATAGTAGTTACTGTTTTTAATTCTTAAAGTTTCACGTGAAACAAAAAAAGCACCGCTCTGGAACCCAGAGCGGTGCTTTTTATTGAGAAAATAAGTCAAAATGGAATATAGTTAAATACCTTAAAACGCGACGGTATTGCTGATTTATCGATATTAATTTTCACTCATTATAGGGCGTGTTGAACATTCGATCGTGGCACTGACAGAGACTATTTTTTAGGCTGATGCTAAAATTGCCCCATACCGTGTTGCAATTCGAGCTAAGGTATCAACATAATCTTCGACTTGCGCCGTGTCTGGAACAATTTTAGCGATCAGCAGTGTTCATTTATGAATGTTCAACACGCCCTAGTTATCTAGCCAAAAAACATGATTTTTATACCAATTAAAATAAGCACCAAACCACCTAATGCTTCGGCTTTATCCTCTAACCATGTACCAGAGCGCCAGCCTAGATAAACACCGAATAGCCCAAATATAGCCGTTACTACAGCGATAATTAAACATGCTAACCATGCATTCAATGCCAATAAATTAAGGGTAAACCCTGCCGCCATCGCATCAATACTGGTGGCAATGGCGAGCGTAAACATAGTGCGATGATTGATACTGCCGTTTCCACTGCCTATGGCGGCAACGGTATCACCAGTCGTATCAATAGCACCAGCCTTTAGGTGAAGCGCACTGTCTACCGCATCCTCCCCATCACCAGTAAACACCTCATAAAGCATCTTGCCACCGAGACCGATCAGTATAATGCCACCGATCCAAGGTGCAGCAGCAGCCAACCAGCCTAAAAGTGCTGCGCCTAACAAATATCCAATCAATGGCATCACGCCCTGCGCAATACCAAAATATAACGCCGCATAAACAGCTAAACGTAACAAATACTGCTTGCTTTGTTTTTGCGACTTAGCACCCAGCCCAATCGCGACAGCAAATGCATCCATGGCTAAAGCGATAGCCAGCAACACAACTTCAATCATTTTAGTGTCCACTTATTATAATGATTTATCTAGTGAAGTTTCACGTGAAACATCACATCGATTTAATCGTTTACCTCTTCCCAAAAACTACGCTTTCTGCCATGCTTATCTTTAAGCGTAATAACATATTCTTTATGGGTTGCAAGTTCGCTGTAAGGCTTAGACGATTGACTAATAACCGTATCAAGCTTTGTTAGACGGTTGAAGTAGCGAGCCGCGTGACCATAGGCTTTGCTGCGAGAGCTGTCTAGAATATCATTAAGTAAAGTGCGATAAATAATAACTTGAAGTAAATCAGTCTCAGCTGGCAACTCCTTTAACATGCCGGTTAGCGCTGTATAATGTACATCAGCAAACTGGCAATAACGGGCAACTGCGACCTGATTGGCAAGCTCAACCTCTCCTATTTCTAGCAGTAGTGATGTTGCCATAAATACATTTTCTTGTTGCTCTGCCAGCTCATAAGCTCTTTTTCGCCACTGAGCTTGCTGAGCAGGACTGGCCTCAGCCATGATAGCTTTTAGCCTTAAAGGGCTTGGTTGCAGCTCAAATACCTCGCCTAGCACTTCCATGAGCGCATTGGTATTTTTTTGCATGTGATATATGTGACTTAGCCAATCCAAGCGTCTGGTCTTATCTAACAGACCATCGCTTTGCCACTCTTCATTTAAGTAGTGTAGTGCCTTATCAAAAGCTCTTTGATTTAGCAAAAATGTTAGCAACTCTTCTAATCTTCGAGGATGAACTGGTCTAGTCTCTTGCATCTCAAAAAAGATGGTTTCAAAAAATCCCACATCACCTAGCGCCCTTGATAGATTTTTTATGGCGATCTCAATTACCATTTTTTCATAGTTAATCGAAAAAGCATCATCGCTTAAAGGGCTGTTTTGCCTTTCATTGAGCGTATCTTCGTTTGCCTTTTTTATTTGGATATTCTCACGCTCTTGTTGATAATCAGCGATCAATCCACGTATCTCAGGCTCAGATAACAGCTCATTAATATCTTCTAATAAACTATCTTTAGTACCATAATCATTATCGTCAGCCAGCAATTTTACTTTCTTTACCCAAGCATGGCTGAGTATATCGCGCTCATCAACCAGTATGTCTCGCTTTTCTTGCTCATAGCATGTGCTAGCCACTGTCAGCCAAGATGCAGTCAAACTCCTATAAATATCACCAATATAACCGTTAGAATCATCAGCACGCCCTAAGCTAGCATTAGTAGATTCTATAAATAACTCAAGTAACGTCAGGCATTCTTGTGGTTGCTCAGGATAAAGGCTCATTATGTCACTGGCTAAGTGCTGAAGCTCAGTAGCAAATTCGCTAGACTCCCAATAATCTACAAACTTCCTTCGTCTTCTAAGTCCTTTTAGTGTAGTGGTTAACTTTTTTATAAGTTTAGGCTTATCTGATTGTAATAGCAGACGCTCAATTTTTTTATCGAGCATTTTATCTACACCATACACATCAGAGACAAAATCAATTAAGGCCGTTTTTGATAGTTGTGACAAATACTTCTTTTGTTCTGCGTTTAGCATAGTGTTACCCTCACTATTTTACTGGTAATGTTTCATATGAAAAAAGCCACCTTGCGAGCAAGATGACTTTATACCAATAAATACTTATATTCAAACTTCAAGGTCTATAATCTCAAAGCTTAAAAGCTAAATATCCAAATTAGACACTGTTAGCGCATTTTCTTCGATAAAGATACGACGTGGCTCAACGTGATCACCCATTAGGCAGGTAAACATATGATCCGCCGCGATAGCATCTTCGATCGTGACGCGTAGCATGCGACGGTTTTCAGGATCCATAGTGGTATCCCAAAGCTGATCAGCGTTCATCTCCCCTAGCCCTTTATAGCGCTGGATTGCCAAACCACGACGCGCATCCAGCATCATCTGTTGCCAGAGATAATCAAAGTCACGCACTGGGATATCTTTGGTCGTACCTGCTGTTGCCTCACGACGAATAAAGGCATCTTCCTCAAGTAAGGTGTTCCATTCAGCCGATAATCGTAGCAACTTGGTATATTCACCTGAGTTGATAAAGCTTGCATCTAGCAGATAATGGTGGGCTAATTGATGCACATAAACAGTGATACGTGGCAACCATTGTGCCTTGGCTGATAACGCCTCACTATCAGACACTGTGCCATCTGCAATTTCTACCGCAGGCCTCATACCCAATAAGTCTGCAGCGGCAGCATCCATATTCTTTGGTTGCGGCGCATGAATATTGACCAATTCAATCTCAGGGCTCAGATCACTACCAAAGTGCTCAAGCTGAGTTTGCATGGCTTCTTGCCACGCTTGCATAGCAGACTTATCGTAAGTCATATCAGTGCTAAGCTTTGGCGTATGCGTTAAAGCATCCAAAATTACCGCTGGAAAACGAATTTGCAAACGGGCTTTGATCAGCTGCGTTTGGTTATAATCATTCAATAGCGTCTCTAATGCTTGCCCAGTAATGGCAGGCGCATCAGCACTAATATGCAGCTTGGTATTGTCAATCGTTGATGACAATAGATAAGCTTTTAAGGCTTCATCGTCCTTTAGATACAGCTCTTGACGACCTTTTTTCACTTTGTATAGCGGTGGCTGAGCGATATAAATATAGCCACGCTCGATCAGCTCTGGCGTTTGACGGAAGAAGAAGGTCAACAGCAAGGTACGAATGTGTGACCCATCAACGTCGGCATCGGTCATGATGATGATTTTGTGATAGCGTACTTTATCAGGATTATATTCATCAGGACCGATACCACAGCCAAGCGCAGTAATTAAGTTACCTACTTCCGCAGACGACAACATTTTGTCAAAACGCGCACGCTCAACGTTTAGGATTTTACCTTTTAGTGGCAAAATCGCTTGGGTCTTACGGCTACGACCCTGCTTGGCTGAACCACCCGCAGAGTCACCCTCCACGATATACAGCTCTGAAAGCGCTGGATCTTTTTCTTGGCAATCCGCCAACTTACCAGGCAAACCAGCGATATCCAAAGTGGTCTTACGACGTGTCATTTCACGTGCTTTGCGAGCAGCATCACGTGCTCGTGCTGCATCGATGATTTTATTCGCAATGGCTTTACTAGCCGTTGGATTCTCTAACAAAAAGTCGTTGAACTTATCATGCATGGCTGATTCAACAGCAGACTTTACTTCGCTTGAGACCAGCTTGTCTTTGGTTTGACTAGAGAATTTTGGATCAGGCACTTTAACCGAGACAATCGCCGTCAAACCTTCACGCGCATCATCGCCCGTCGCCGTCACTTTCTCTTTTTTGAATAAGTTTTCACGATCCATATAACTGTTTAGACAGCGGGTCAATGCCGAACGAAAGCCTGATAAATGCGTACCACCATCGCGCTGCGGGATGTTGTTGGTAAAGCACAATACTTTTTCGTTATAAGTGTCCGTCCATTGTAGGGCCACTTCGACACTGATGCCATCGTCTTGCTCACTATCAAAATGGAAGACTTCGTTGACGCCATCTTTGCCCGCATTAATATAGCTGACAAACTCTGACAATCCGCCTTTATGCTCAAACTCATGACGCTTATCGATACGCTCATCGGTCAAGACGATGCGTACACCTGAGTTCAAAAACGACAGCTCACGTAAACGCTTGGCTAAAATATCATATTCGAAGATAGTGCCAGTAAAGACATCGTTACTAGGATAAAAGCGGATTTGGGTGCCCGTTTTATCCGTTGCTTCCATTTGCTGAATGTCAGCATCAGGCACACCATCGGTATACGTCTGATGGTAGTGATAGCCTTCACGCCAGATATTCATTTCAAGCTTTTTGGACAAGGCGTTAACGACCGAGACGCCGACACCATGTAGACCGCCTGAGACTTTATAGCTGTTATCATCGAACTTACCACCTGCGTGCAGCACGGTCATGATAACCTGCGCCGCTGACACCCCCTCTTCTGGATGGATATCAACAGGGACGCCGCGACCATTGTCCATGACACTGACCGATTCGTCTTCGTGAATGACGATATCGATCTGATCACAATGACCGGCCAATGCTTCATCGATAGAGTTGTCCACCACCTCAAAGACCATATGATGCAAGCCGGTGCCGTCATCGGTATCACCGATATACATCCCAGGACGCACGCGCACGGCTTCTAAACCGCGTAAAACACGGATATCTTTGGAGCTGTAATCAGAGGGTAACCCTTGAACGGCGGCAGGGACAATCGTGTCAACGACAGTATCCGACACCATAGCATCTGAAACTGTCGTATCGGCCGTCAATTGCTCGTAATCGGTAGGTAATGAATCACTCATGTGCATTCCTTAATCTAGCCATTATCAGCCCATCACGGGCGCACCATTACGGTGACGCCTCACGATGTTATCTTAGACTTAACGTTTTATGGTCAAAGCCTGTCATGCGTATTATTAGCTAAACATTGTTAGCTACAACTTTGTGGCATGTCATTACAGACATAAAATTAGCGCTCGGTATTTTTAATACTAGCTTCTGTTCTTTTAAACATTATTAAAGCCAAGTAAAATAAATAAAACACATATTTATCAGCCACTTAGAATTTTATAGATAATAAAAAAACTCTATATCACGCCATAAGATAACTTACTGAGAATAGGACAAAAATAAAGCCCTATTTTAGCATTTTTTTGCTTCTAAGTCACTGTTTACTGGCAGTTTTATCGTTATCTATCAGGTATTTTAAGTCGGTAAGAATTACCGAAAAATAAGAGGGTAAATTATGGATGAAATGCAAAGTTGACGAGGAGGAATTAAAACAAAAATATCAATATTTATGCTTAGTTGTCAGGAGAAATTTGACCTTGTTTCACATGAAACATATTAGGTTTTGACCATAATGTATTGACTAGCGGTACGATATCATCGGTCAAACTGGTCATAAATACTTGACAAGGCAGCTGCGCTAGCGTTGACAATAAAATCTCAATCGCCCTATCATCAAGCTCTGCAGTGATATCGTCTAACAATACCACGGGCGTCACTCGCGATTTAAAATCATTGTTAGAGATATCCGCATCTTTTTCAGTATTAAGTAGCAGCGGCAACTGTGATAAGCGCAATGCGGTAATCAATAGCTTCTTTTCACCGCGCGATAACACATTAGCGGCCTGCTCTTTTAAAACGGGCAATTTCGTGTGTATATCGCCTTCTACTGTCGTGTTTTTAGTTTCCTGCCCTTCATGTATGGCTAGCGGCTCGCTAGAGCGCCAATGGACATGAATATCGGCACGGTGGTTACCGATGCGGGTATAGCCCAGCTGCAAATCCTGTTCTAAGCGCTCATTAAGCTGTACATCGAGCGCAACACTGGTGTCGTAACCGGCACTATAGCTCAAGCTCAATTGCTCGGCATAAGCAGGCAATAACTGAGCAATGCTTTGAGCAAAATAAGGCTGCCATTCGCTAAATATTCGTTCGCGATAGTGATGGATAAGTGCCGCATGACTGCTCAGACCTCTGTCCCATGCTCTAAGCTCAGCAAGTTGAACTTGGGTCAAGTGGCGTGATTTTTTTAGCAAACTATTGCGCTGTTTTAATAGCCGTTGATAAGCTACCCATTGTGGATGAAAGCCTTGTTTCATGTGAAACACCAACCAATCCAACAGCTGCCGACGACTGGCACTGCCCTGCTCTAACATATCCATAGTAGAGGGATCTATTAATAGTGTGGGGAGCTGTTCGGTTAAGATGCTTTGATTGTAAACGGTGCTTTGATTAAGACGTAGTATCGTCGTCGCATCAGCTTGCTTTTGAATCGCTAAAGTGCTGCTATCACTGAGTCTAGCATGTACGGTTGCGCTATTTTGATGGTGCTGAATATAGCGTTTAGGCTGGTGATGACGAAAGCTCTTACCTCGTGATAGCAAGAATATCGCTTCCAATAGCGAGGTTTTACCACTACCATTCGCGCCGATAATGACGTTGCAAGCAGTGGCAGGTAGATTGACTTGACTGAGGTTACGTAGGTGTGAAATTTGTAGACGTTCAATCATAATATCGACAGCCGCCTATTTTTACCATCCGATTATTAGCAGGCAAAAGTTTAATTAATTATAGATTTTGCGAGGTTGCAGAGGTTAGTTTTAAATATGAAAACGGGCTTAAAAACAATACTACAAAGACAGCGACCTCGTCTCACTGGACAAGTGCTACCGTCTAACTGCACCGTTTTCTACAAAAAAAAGCACTATATACGCATTGGCATGATGACATATTGATGGAATTCATCATTTAGCTGATTTACTAGTACTGAGGCGTTAGATTGGCTCATATGCATTTGCAGATCCCCTTGGATGACACTTAGCACATCTTGCAAATAGGCAGCATTAAAGGACAGCTCCATCGGCTCACCTTGATACTTAGCTTGTATCATCTCAACCGCTTCGTCTTGCTCAGCGTTATTAGCGCGTACTTCCACCATACCATCGCTGGCGAAATTAAAGACGACGCCACGTGATTTTTCGTTACTTAAAATCGCGACACGGCGTAGCACATCTGTCATTTTTTCTTGATTAAATAAGGCCAATTTATCGGTATTGCTTGGCATGACGCGACGATAGTCAGGAAACTTACCGTCGATTAAACGTGCGGTAAAGGTCACCATTAGATTATCACTCACCTGCCCTGCACTATCCACTTCACCGAACGGCAAGCTTACTTGCAAAAACTCGCGACCAAAGCTTAGCGTCACTGCGTTATCTTGATCACCCAACATCTTACCAAGCTCAGAAGCCAAACGCTCAAGCTCAATCACCGCTTTGCGCGGCAAGATGGCTTGCATATTCAAATCTGCACTGACATCAATGACACTACGTGCCAATGCCAATCTATGTCCATCAGTTGCAACGGTGGTTAGCTGCTGTTGTGAAACATCAAACAGCATACCAGTTAAATAATAGCGCACATCTTGAATGGCCATGGCGAACTGGGTTTTATGAATCAAATCCGTCAAACGGCTACGGCTAATGGTCAACGGCGTGATATTTTCGGGATTGCCCAAGCTTGGATAATCTTCACTAGGCAATGTACCCAAGGTAAAGCGGCTCTTACCACTCGTCAGCAAACAACGCTCGTTTTCTTGGGTGGCAAGCGTAACTTGTGCTTGTGCGGGTAAGGATTTGCAGATATCTCTCAGTTTTGTCGCAGGTAAAGTGGTTGTTCCTGCTTCAACACAAGCACCAGCAGGCAATTTCAACGTCGATGTCAGCTCTACCTCTAAGTCAGAGGCTGTCAAAATAAGCGCTGACTCAGACAACTGTAGCTTGATATTACCCAAGATAACCATATTGTGACGTTTGTCAGCGGCCTTGGCGATCAAGTTAATAGCTTTTAATAACGACTCTCGATTAATCGATAATTGCATGCTTGGTTACTCTTATTTGAATGATTCTTTTTATATAGATGTAAAATAATGGCTTAATAATACCCTGTCTACTGACGATAATCCACAAGGTATCTGCCGGTTGGTACTCGCAATATTATAAACCATATCAACCGACTAAAATACAGTGTAACCACGGCCTAAAAATAGCGTAGCTACAGCCTAAAATTAATCGTAACATATAGCTTTAACCTGCTTGTAACATCAGAGCAAGTGTCTTGTAATCTTTATCAAACGCTGGGTCGGCGGCGCGTAGCTCATTAACTTTATCACAAGCATGCATAACCGTCGTATGATCCCGTCCGCCAAAAGACTGTCCAATCTCCGGAAAGCTATCGCTGGTCAATTCACGTGATAATGCCATGGCTATTTGCCGTGGTCTAGCAATACTACGCGTACGCTTGCGTCCCATCATGTCTTTGATAGTCACATCGTAGTATTCAGCGACCACTTTGCGGATATTATCCATATTGACGGCTTGCACCCGCATCGCGACGATGTCTTTTAGCGCGTATTGCACCATTTCAAGAGTAATCTGTGCACCCGTCAAGTTAGCATTGGCAAATACTTGATTTAGAGCACCTTCTAAACGACGGACATTTGACACCACGTTTTGAGCGATAAATAAAGCGCATTCCTTAGGGAGCGTCATGCCGTGTGATGCTGCTTTTTTCTGTAAGATTTGTACTCGTGTATCAATCTCAGGCGGATCAACAGCCACCGTCAAACCCCAAGAAAAACGCGATCTAAAACGTTCATCAAATTCCGTCATCTGCGATGGATGACGATCTGATGCCAAAATCAGTTGCTTGTCACCACTGGTAAAATCCGCAAATAACGTTAAAAACTCATTACTACTCTTGGTCTTTCCTGCTAGTACATGAATATCATCTACAATTAATAAATCTACTTTTTTTATTTTCTTTTTAAAATCTTCTATTTTATTATTTCTTAATGAATAAACCAATTGATTAATAAATTTTTCAGAAGTGAAATAATAAAAACTTTGATTGTTTTTTAAATAGCGGTGCGCTACCGAATGCATTAAATGAGTTTTTCCCAATCCTGAAGGACCATATATAAATAAAGGATTGTGACGATTCTTTGATTGACGCTTACCAAGCTCATAACAAGCCTTGTACGCAAGGTTGTTAGACTTACCAGTGACAAAGGTCTCAAAGGTAAAATCAGGATTTAGATAGCTTAATGATTTGGCATCAGCAGATTCTGCTAGGGTAGCATGACGCATGTTGGCATCGATATCTGCGCGCGCATTATTCTGATGTATGGATTCAAATTTGTGCTCGTCAGGGGGAGGGGAGGGGTTATCTTCTACAAATAGCGAACCTGACTGCGACTGATTATTGTCGTTCGACTCACGACCTGCATTATCGACCCGCACGATCACTTCCTCGATACTACCTTGACTGTGCTTGGCCACCAGCTGCTGAATATCTTGCAAATGGTTTTTTTTGATATACGTTACAAAGTAATCGTTCGGTGCAAGAATAATGAGCGTCTGCGCTTCCTGATGGGCTGATAAGGGTCTTAACCACATCGTAAATACGTTATCTTTGACGTTATAACGCAAATCGTTTAGGCACTTATCCCAAATAGTTGCTGTGTCTATCATGAAAAATAATAACCCCATAATCTGAAATAATAAAATGCCCTAAACGGCATAACTGCTCAACCAACATCCATATTGCCTATGAATATCACCTCAAAAATGCTCTTAGAGAATACGCAAAATCACATATCAAGTAGGGTGTTAATCTAACACAATACCCTGTGGATAACATCCTGTTTTTTGTGGATAAGGCTGTGGATAGTTTTGTGGATAAGTTAACAACACGAGTTATCCATATTCCACCCACAGGTTGTCCACAGGGTTACCCATAGTCTAGTATTTTGATAATAAAGGGTAATTTTGACTTAACCACAGATAATAGGCCTCCCAATAACAACAATACTTATATATATTAATAGTTAATTATTATAGAGTTCAAAGATTTCTGTGGATAACTTTCAAAAGTTTAAATTAACAAAGAAGGACTTCTAGGGAATTAAACTGGATTCACTAGCCACAGATTGATGATGCAAGAGTAATCAGAAAAACGGCTTTAGAGACGATGTACTCTACTCATCTAAACATCGATTAAATTAGTTCATTGACCAAGATACTATGCGGTGGTATAATCCTCCGTTATTACGAATTTAGTCCATTATTTTGATAGGTGAGTTATGAAACGTACATTCCAACCAAGCGTGATCAAGCGTAAACGTACTCACGGTTTCCGTGCTCGTATGGCAACTAAAAAAGGCCGTCAGGTCTTAGCTCGTCGCCGCGCTAAAGGACGTCATCGTCTTACTGTATAATTAGTAGATGACGATGAGCATGGCTAATAGTGCTTGTTGTGTTTCTATTATTTATAGATTGCGATAGTCAATCATCACAACTGACACGTAGCCATATATTAAAAGCGCCCACATCGGCGCTTTTTTTGTCTCTATATTTTATGATTCTTCTGATATTGTCACCCGCTCTGATACTAGGTTGTACTATGTCCAATACTGCTCCAGCTACCTTGACCGCCCGCTTCACTAAACAGCAACGCCTGCTGACGCCTGCAGCTTTCCGTGAGGTGTTTGATGCCCCAGAGCGCAAGCTGCACCAGAGCCATTTGATGGCTTTTATACGTACCAATGCTCACGAGCAGCCGCGAGTCGGTATGGCTATTACCAAGCGTAAAGTACCTACTGCGGTGGCGCGAAATTTAATCAAGCGTCAAATACGTGAGCAGTTCCGCGTAAAATATGCAAAACTAGAAAACAAGGATATTGTTTTCATTGTTAAAAAATCTATTAAAGATTTAGATAATAAAGAATTAATAAATGAGATAAATAATATCTTTAAAAAAATAGAAAAAAAATAAAATGAATTTCATTATTTTAAAAATAAATAAATATTTATTTTCTTTGATTTATTATTTTATTTATTTTTATCAAAAGATAATAAGTCCAATTATCCCTGCCCGTTGTCGCTATTATCCAACTTGTTCTAATTATGGTAAACAAGCGGTAGCGTGGCATGGTGTCTGGTCAGGCAGTTGGCTTTTGTTAAAACGTATTAGCCGCTGTCATCCGTTAGGCGGCCACGGCATCGATTTTGTACCGCTGCCCTTATCCTCTTATTTCTATCAATATTTATCCCCTATCGAGCTAGCGATTGTTAAAGCTCAAGGTTTATATGTTGGTAAAGACACTACAAGCTATGTTTCTCGCCTAAACCATATGATGAGACAGCCGTAAAACGTGTTAGTAACTGGATAACTTGTGGATATCTATTGAGTTACCCACAAGTTATCCACACTGTTGGTATCATTTAGGGTGGATTTTTAGTAAAATGATGCACATTTTATGTAAATGACTGCTAGTACGTTGTCACAGCGCTAATAGATAACGGCGATCTGTGGTCATGACACATGCCCTAATTTTTCATTCCCTAATTTTTTAATCTAGGAAAGGTTTATGCAAAAGATATTTCGGGTGATGATCATCATTGCGATGCTAATCACCGCTTATCTGCTGATTTTGGCATGGCGAGATGATTATGCCGATGCACCAGCTGTAGACACGGCATCAGAAGCTGCAACGTCAGTGGGTGCTGATATTCCCTCTACGACTGGCGCAGCAGGTGATATTCCGGTACAGACGGTGGATAACGTGACAGCCGATAACGGCATTGTGACGGCTACCCCTGCGAAAGATGCTGGGCTGATCACAGTCACCACTGATCGCTATGATATAAAAATCAATCCAGAAGGCGGTGATATCGTTTATGCTGCGCTTAAGCAGTATAACGCGACGCTCGATAGCGAGACGCCTTTTGTACTGTTAGAAAATAATAGTAATCGCGTCTATGTGGCTCAGTCTGGCCTGATTGGTCAAGATGGTATTGACACCGCAGAAGGTCGTGCCAATTACAGTCATACTGCTAATAATTACGTCATGGAAAAAGGGCAGCAAACGTTATCTGTACCGCTTACTTATAAAAAAGACGGCGTGACGATTACTAAGACCTTTACCTTTACGCAAGACAAATATCCGATTGATATCAGTTATCAAATTCAAAATGCCTCTGCCGCTGCTTGGCAAGGGCAGATGTTTGCTCAGTTAAAACGTGATGATAGTAAAGATCCTGGCATGTCTGACAAAGGCGCGCTAAGCATGGCGACGTATTTGGGCGGCGCTTGGGGCACCCCTGATGATCCTTACAATAAGCTGAAATTTGGTAACTTTAGTGATGGTGAGTTGACTACGACCAGTGATAAAGGTTGGGTTGGCATCGTGCAGCATTATTTTGTCTCTGCATGGACGCCTGAAAACTTCACGGGTAAGTTCTTCAGTCGTGAAACGGCTGATGAGTACTTTATCGGCTTCAACAGTCAGCCAGTCAATGTTGCACCAAACAAGCAAGTGACGTTAAATGCAACGCTATATGCTGGGCCAAAGGTACAGTCTGAGCTCAAAGATGTGGCAGTTGGTTTGAACAAAACTGTCGATTATGGCTTGCTATGGCCAATATCAAAAATCTTGTTTGCTATCTTGGAAGGCATTCATAAAGTCATTGGTAACTGGGGTTGGTCAATTATTCTACTGACTGTCTTGGTTAAAATTGCGCTGATGTGGTTCTCAAACAAGAGCTACTACTCAATGGCGAAGATGCGTGCCATTGCACCAAGACTCAAAGTGCTCAAAGAAGAGCACGGCGATGATCGTATGAAAATGTCGCAAGAGATGATGGCGATTTATAAAGAAGAGAAAGTCAATCCGATGGCGGGTTGTTTGCCTATCTTAATGCAAATGCCGATTTTCTTAGCGTTATATTGGGTACTGGTTGAAAGTGTTGAGTTGCGTCATGCACCGTGGATCTTATGGATTCAGGATTTATCAGCGATGGATCCATGGTTTATATTACCATTGCTCATGGGTGCGTCGATGTTTATACAGCAGCAGCTAAACCCGCAGCCCGCTGATCCGATGCAAGCCAAGGTAATGAAGTTTTTACCGATTATTTTTACCGCTTTCATGCTGTTCTTCCCAGCAGGTCTGGTTCTATACTGGACGGTGAACAACTTGTTTAGTATGACTCAGCAATATATTGTGAATAAAAAAGTCGACGAAGAGCAAAAGCGTCGTACCGTCAAGGTGCTTGATTAAGCAACAAGCAGTCTGCTTTATAATGAATAAAACCATCGCACAAGCGGTGGTTTTTTTATACGTCAAACCTAATGTTTGCTTATGTTGATACGTGTTAAAAAGCGCAAAATACCGCTATTTAAAGTTTGTTTTGTCAGCCTGCGCCGAGCCGTCTATAATGGAGTTTTTAGTTAATGAGAATAAGTGTGGATTCTGTCAAAGCGGCGTTAGCCCCAACTGATTCATCTGGATTGGCTACCATTGCCGCCATTGCTACACCGCTTGGGCGCGGGGGTGTTGGGGTTATTCGTCTGTCAGGCGCACGTGCCTATGCTATCGCTTGTCAGCTCACGGGTAAGTCGGCGTTTACCCCGCGTATGGCCAGCTTCTGCCGTTTTTATCAGGCTGATGGCACGACCATTGACGAAGGCTTGGTATTGTATTTTAAGGGCCCACATTCCTTTACTGGTGAAGATGTGATTGAGCTACAAGGGCATGGCGGCATGATTTTGCAAAATCAGTTACTCGCGCGCGTGTTCGAATTGGGTGCCAAACAAGCCAGTGCTGGCGAGTTTTCTTACCGCGCTTTTGATAACGATAAGCTGGATTTGGTACAGGCAGAGGCTATCGCTGATGCGATTGATGCGACCAGTGCTGCTGCCGCTAGTAGTGCCATACGCTCCTTGAGCGGTGAATTTTCACAAAAAATCAATGAATTGCTTGAGCAGCTTATTCATCTGCGTTTACATGTTGAAGCGGCGATTGATTTCCCCGACGAGGAAGATGTTGATTTTTTATCCGATGGTGTTATACAAGCCAATCTTGAGCAAACGCAGCAAAAAATACAGCAAGTCTTGGCGACCGCAAAACAAGGTCAGCTATTACGCGATGGTATCCATGTGGTATTGGCAGGCAGACCGAATGCAGGCAAATCAAGCTTGCTAAATCGTTTGGCAGGGCAAGAGCGCGCTATTGTGACTGACGTCGCTGGCACCACACGCGATACGCTACAAGAGACTGTGGTACTCAACGGCCTAACGCTACATTTAACCGATACGGCTGGTCTACGCGATACTGAAGACACGGTGGAACGTATTGGTATTGAGCGCGCGCGTACCGCGATTACGCAAGCTGATATGCTGATGATGGTCTATGACGTTACTCGTGACCTTGAAGAAGAGAGTACGCCATTACAGTTGGCTGAGCAGTTATTTGGCAAGCTCCCAGAGGCTAAGCGGCTATTAATCATTGCCAATAAAAGCGACTTATTAAATGATAATAGCGATAAAAAAACACTTTCTGCTTCACAGATCGAAATAAAGAATCGTGGTTATGAACAAGTCAATGTTTCATGTGAAACAGGCGTTGGTATCGATACATTGGTCGAAGCATTGTGTGCTAAGGTGGGTTTTCATCCGCCCGAAAACAGTCTTATTGCCCGTACAAGGCACTTGGATGCACTCAGGCGCACGGCAAATTATTTGACAGAAGCGCACGAGCAGTTAACCGTCTTTCAGGCCGGTGAATTGGTGGCTGAAAGCTTACGTCAAGCGCAGCATAGTTTGGGCGAGATTACTGGTGAGTTCAGCGCTGATGATTTACTGGGTAAAATTTTTGGCAGTTTTTGTATTGGTAAGTAGATTAGTTAAGTCTTTTTCTATTGGAAAATAATGGTTAAAAAGTTTCATACACTCATCCTAATTAGCGCTTCAATATGGCTTTAATGTTGCCGCCTTTAATGTATTAAGATAAGGAAAATAGTATGCATTGCCCATATTGTAATGCGTCAGAGACCAAAGTGATTGATTCACGGCTTGCAGCAGAAGGGGCGCAAGTGCGTCGCCGCCGTTCCTGTAATAGTTGCCAAGAGCGCTTTACCACGTTTGAGATGGTAGAGGTGGTGATGCCAAGAATTATCAAATCAAGCGGTAAGATTGAGCCTTACGATAACGAAAAGCTGCGCCGCTCTATACTCTTGCCGCTACAAAAGCGTCCCATTACCATTGATGAGCAAGAGGCAATGATTAGCCGTATCGAAAAGCGTGTACGGCAAATGGGTGAGCGAGAAATTAGCAGCAAAGTCTTAGGTGAGATTATTATGAGCGAGCTTAAGACGCTCGATGACGTCGCTTATGTACGCTTTGCCAGTGTGTACCGCGATTTTCAAGATATCGATGCCTTTCACCAAGAAATTGCTAACATTCGTCCCAGCGAAAAAACGGACGACAACGTTAAATAGTTTTAACCCTCTGTTTTGTTATTTATTAAGTGTACCCTCTTTATGACGCTTTCAAACCATAAAATCTCAAATCATAAATTTTCAAACCATGAACAAGATGCCCAAGACCGCTATTTTATGATGCTTGCTATCGAGCAGGGTAAGCATGGTCTCTATACTACTAGGCCCAATCCAGCGGTAGGCTGTGTCATTGTTCAGGCAGAAGATATCGTTGGTCAAGGTTTTCATCCGAAAGCAGGGGAGCCTCATGCCGAGGTTTTTGCGCTGAAAGAGGCGGGTACGCGAGCAAGCGGGGCAACCGCTTATGTGACACTGGAGCCGTGTAGTCATACAGGTCGTACGCCGCCTTGTGCGCTTGCGCTGATTGCTGCGGGTGTTAAGCGGGTAGTGATTGCAGGTTTAGATTCCAATCCACAAGTCGCTGGTCGTGGTGTGCGTTTACTAGAAGAGGCGGGCATCAACGTCACTATTGGTGTATTAACGCAGCAAGCAGAAGCCTTAAATCGCGGATTTTTGAAGGCGATGCGTACCCAGATGCCTTATGTACGGCTTAAAATAGCCACCAGTCTTGACGGTCGTACGGCGATGGCGACAGGGGAGTCGAAGTGGATTACAGGTGCCGCTGCTCGCGAGGATGTACAAAAGCTACGTGCCTGCAGTGGCGCAATTATTACGGGTAGCGAAACCGTCATCGTTGATAATCCTCAATTAAATGTACGCTCAAACCAGTTAGGTATAGCGCTTGAGCAAGTTCCTGCTCCCAAGGTTGTCGTACTCGATAGGCGTCAGCGCTTAGCGCACAGCTTAAAGTCTGATTATCAGTTATGCCGTCGAGCGGATACGATTTATTGGCATGAGGATAACTTAACTGCATTATTAAGGAATTTAGTCAGCGAGTATCAGTGTTATGAAGTGTTGGTTGAAGCTGGTGCCAGCGTGGCAGGCAGTTTTTTGAGCCAGCAGTTGGTCGACGAGCTGGTTGTTTATCAAGCGCCTTGTTTATTAGGCGCACAGGCGCGCCCGATGGTGAACTTTAATCCGCTATCGTTAGCGCAGCAGCTGCGTTTTGATATCGACAGTTATGAACAAGTTGGTGCTGATCTTAAACTGACCTTATTGCCTTTATGAAATGAACACTTATAAACAGCTTGCCCACAGTCTGTACTAAATATGTGCTAAGTGTGGATAAGTTAGTAAATTCAGGTGATGTTTCACATGAAACTGTGTATAACTTTGTTTCACATGAAACCAAAAAGACCTTAATTTATATAGAATATATATTAAATACTTTAAAATCAATTACTTATTGTTAGTCTTTAAGTATTTACAGATCTATTCTTAGACTTTGCTCTACTGTGGATAACTTGATCAAAACCTAGGTTTTTAACGGTGTATGGGTTGATTTTTCATTACTTATCCACAACTTATCCCATACTGTGCTTAAAATAAACGCATGTTTCACCAAAAGATAGAGGCAGACAAACGCCTTCTTAATACATACTAATACGTTGTCTATCGCGGCAATATAATAATGAGATGAGGTTGATATGTTTACCGGAATTATAGAAAGTGTCGGAAAGGTCAAATCCATGCAGCCTACAGGCGGTGACATACGCTTGACGATAGAGTCTGATGATTTAGACTTCAGTGATGTGAAACTGGGTGACTCTATTGCTTCTAATGGTATTTGTTTGACGGTTGTGGATTTTGGCAGCAATCATTACTCGGTTGATGTCTCACGTGAAACAATTGCGCATACAGCGTTAGAAGAGCTAAAACCAGGTCATATCATCAATTTAGAGAAGGCGATGTTGCCAACCACCCGTTTTGGTGGTCATATTGTCGCCGGTCACGTCGATGGTGTCGGCGTCGTGTGTAAATTGCAAAAAGACGCGCGCTCTATCTATATTGAGATTGAAATACCGCAAGCGTTGGCGCATTATACAGCGACCAAAGGTTCGATTACGCTTGACGGTATTAGTCTCACGACGAATTTGGTACGCGACAATATCGTCTCTTTAAATATCATTCCGCATACCGCACAAGTTACCAATATTGCTCAGCATTGGTTGGTAGGCGATAAGGTTAATGTTGAAGTGGATATTGTCGCGCGCTATTTAGAGCGGTTGCTAACCAAGCCACAAACTGCAAGTGCGACAGCGCAAAATGCACCAAGTAACATCACTGAGACATTTTTAGCAGATAACGGCTTTATGAGATAGTAAGTGACATTTATCAATACATACTTTCTTTCTGGTTTAAATTGCAAGCCAATTTAAATCGCGAGTGTCAAAGATACCTATTAGGGCATGTCTTCATTTTGATAACGATGAAATGAGGGCACGCCCTAATCTTTAATAAGACTCTGTAATACCGATTGCAGCTTATTTTTATCGATAGGCTTGGTCAAAAATTCATCCATGCCTACCTCAAAGCAAGCATCGCGATCCTCTGCAGTATTATTCGCTGTCAACGCCACAATAGGAATATCATCCCCTTGCGCACGAATCGCTTGGGTCGCTTGTAAGCCATCCATCACCGGCATCCGGCAGTCCATCAAAATAAGAGCAATCTCTTCATGCTGCGCTTGCAGTTGACTCAACGCCTGCTGCCCATCTTCTGCGACCACGGTACGATAGCCAAGCTTGGTTAATATCTTACACGCTATTTTTTGATTGGTCGGACTGTCTTCTACCACCAAAATAAGCGGTGGCGCGGTCTCGTTGGTAGTTTTGTGGTCAGAAATATCTATGGTAGCGCCATCTACCTCGGTGACCAGCGCCCGACTCTCATTATCAAGATTATCATTATCAAGATTATCATTATCAAGATTATCATTATCAAGATTATCATTATCAAGATTATCATTATTAAGATTATCGGTATCAAATTTGTCAGTATCAGTGCTTTGTGCGGTTACCAACGTCTGCCTGACTGGTAGTGTCAAACGCAGCAGCTCAGATAATAATAAAGCATTGTCTAGTGGCTTAGCCAAAAAACCATCGCATTGATCTAATAGCATAGAAGGAATGCGGCGCTCAGGCTTCATGCTCAATAGTGTCGTTGGTAGCGAGATATTAGCCAATAAGCGGCTCAAGCTCTTGCGTCTACTATCATTGATGTTTTTATCGTCCCCTGCTGCTGGCTTAGGGAATACGATTGCGTTGCTCTCATAATATTCATAATCTAACAGCAGAACGGGTGCCAGTGTTTGCCCATCTTTTGCGAGCTGTTTTGTTAACTGCTTAATAGTTGCACTATTGATAGTGGTATAAATAGAAGCTGGTATAGATAAGTAGTCACATAAACGTTGCAAATGCTCAGCACCAAGCGTTTGATTGACTACTGCAATCAGATGGACTTTGGTCAATTGCTCATTAAGGTGATAGACCGGCTGATAACTTGGACGACGACAAGGCAAATACAAATTGATGGTGCTACAGTCATTATCCGAGCTATTTGACTCAAGGAAGCCGCCCAATAATTGCGCAAAAGTATTGGCTTTGGTGTGTGCAAGATTTGCCTGCACAAGCGGTTGCTGTATTTGGTCATTAGCTGCAACATCAGTTTGCTTAACGTAAGTAAGCGGCGGTGTTTGTTTGCGCGAAGTGTTATCTACAGCTGTATGTTGCAGGCTAAACCTTACCCAGTTATGCGGGTTTTTTGCTGTCATGTCGTCATTGGTAACCAGTACACTGTCATTGACGCTTAGTGGTAAAGCTGCGTCAGCAAAGGCTTCGATCGTTAGGGAAACAGAGCCTGCAAGAGTAGAGGTGATGGCGTTATCCAGTAAGCTCAGTAAGACTTGGCAAAGGCGTTTGCGATCAGTGTCAATATGGCGCGGACAGTCAGGATCAAAAAAATAAAGCAGCTCAAGCCCTTGGCGCCGTGCATCCTCTATGACTAAGTCATTGATGTGTTGTCCCAGTTTATAGATATCAACAGATTCAATCTTAAGGTGCGTTTTTTTGACGTCAATCTCTTCCATGCCCAGCATGTCATTAAGACTCGTCAACATCGCGTCGCTCGACCTCGTTAACGTCTGTAATACAGTATGCTGCTGGATAGAAAAAGTATCAGTATTGACGGCTTCAAGGGTGTCGATTATCGTCTCTAGTGGTTGATGCAGCTCGTGATATATCGCGGGTTTAAGCTCACTAAGTTCATCAATCTTGCCTTGTAGCTGTTGATTTTTTTGCTGCAACTGAGTGTTCTGATTGACAAGCTCATTGACATTATTTAGTAGCACGGTAAAGCCATGTACTTGTCCATGTTCGCCAAACCATGGGGTAATATGCAATTGATAGGCTTGCTGGTTCTCTATACCGCGAACGTTTAGAGTGCGGGTAACGCGCAAGCTAGAGAGTTTTTGGAGCAGGAGCTGAACCGATTCATCGTCAGCTGAGACAAAATCTGTTAATTGGTAGGTGGTATCACTTTGGAATGATGTATCAAATACTCGCTCAAAACGTTGATTAAAAAAGCTAATCTGCCCGTGACGCATAATCATGACCATCGGCAACGGCGCTTGCTCAACCAAACGCTCAAGACGATGTTGCAAGGTTTGTATACGTCGATGGTTACTATGAAGTTGGTAACTGATACGACTGAGCGCGTGACCTAGACGCAAAAACTCAGACGTCGATTTTTTGTCAACAAACGGCGGTGGCAAATAAGCATCCTTTGCTTTGGCACTTAAATTATCGGTATAAACTATCAGTTGTTGCCAGTTAGTCTGGCGATTTAATGTATAAAGTAACGCCATAATAAAGAACATGATCGCCGTCATTAGCGGTAGCCAGTAGCGATAGGAGATCCAGTCTATTTCAAGGGGTTTATGGCGCAATATGATATAGAGCTTATGACCACTCTCAAGTTCAATCGTTCCTGTTAAGTTGCGAGGGTTGAGCGTATAGGCGCCGTAGTTGTTGCTATCAGAGGGCAATGAGGTAATGACATTAGGAAAGGTGACGGTGGGAAATGCACGCTCATTAGGACGGACATAACGATGGATATGAGTCTGCCCTGATGGCATCATAAAAATGATCTGATAACTAATGCCTGCAAAAGACGGCTCGCTCAGTATTTCTTGGATTTCAGAGTTTAGGGGCTGCGCGTGTTCAGTAACGGCATGCTGCAATGTTTCAAAGGTATCTATACTCCGCTGCTTATTGTCTGTCTTAATATCGTCAAACAACGCAAAGTAGTACAGTGACAACATGGTCAATAGTGTCAACGTATAAAAGAGCAGTAAGCGCTGTAAAGACTGAAACTGTTGCATAAAAGCATGACCCTAAGTCGACAATAAGTCGGCATGATGGCAGATCGTAAAATAATGATAAATCTGACAGGTTTGCGTGCTCTGGCTTATTTATGAATAAGTAGCTGAGCTTTTTACTATTATAAAGATAAATAGTGTCATTAGTAACGCTGGATTGTCACTATTACAATCATGGCACAACGTCGTAAACTCACCTATAATGGACGAATTAATCATACATAATGCACCACTATGACCACAATTGCTTCCACCTCTGATTTGTCTACAAATTCTACCCAGCCGCAACAGACATCTACGCTTGCTGAGCAGCAGCGTATCGCTCCCTTAAGAGTGATATTCGCGGGTACGCCTGAGTTTGCTGCTGTCAGCCTTGAGTCGCTTATCAACCAGCAGGACACACTTAATATAGAGATTGTCGCGGTCTATACACAGCCTGATCGCAAAGCAGGTCGCGGGCAAAAGCTATCAGCGTCTGCGGTCAAGCAAGTTGCTTTGGCCAATGATATTGTGGTTGAACAACCAGCTACCTTTAAAAAATCTAGCACCGAAGGCATGGCTGCGCGTCAGACTTTGCGCACTTATCAGCCAGATATCATGATTGTTGCGGCTTATGGTCTGATATTGCCGATTGGTGTATTGACCACGCCTACTTATGGTTGTCTAAATATTCATGCCTCATTGTTGCCACGCTGGCGCGGTGCAGCGCCTATTCATCGTGCTTTATTGGCGGGCGATTCTGAGACCGGCATTACCATTATGCAAATGGATAAAGGTTTGGATACTGGCGATATGATCTACAAAGTCAGCGCTCCTATTAATGCTGATGATACCGCCACGAGCCTGCATGATAAGATGGCTGAACTGGGCGCGGCAGCTATTAGTACCGTGCTACAAGACTTGGTACCTTATCAAGCGCAAGCCGTAGCTCAAGATGACAGTAAAGCCAATTACGCCGAAAAACTGGTCAAAACCGAAGGCGAAATCGACTGGACGCAATCCGCCACGGAGATTGAACGCCAAATTCGTGGCCTGACGCCATGGCCGGGCGCTTATACTTTTTTGGTAGGTCAGCGGGTCAAAATATTGGCCAGTTTGCCTGTGAATGCATCGCAGCAAACCAATGAGCCTGCTGGTACTGTGGTGAGCGTTGGCCGCAAAGCGATTCTAGTCGCTTGTGGTAAAGAGAGTGAAGCTGAATCATCAGCCGCCACTTTAGCCATCACCGACTTACAGTTTGCGGGTGGTAAGCCGATGACCGCCGAGCAAATTTGCCATGGCAACCAATTAAATGATGGTGACCAGTTCACTAAAGAATCAAACTAATTTTTACTTATATTTAACCTACTTGCACAAGGCGCTATCGATTAGGCGTCAAGGAAATCAAATTTAATGAGACAAACCAGCACTGCGCCAAGAAACAACAAGCTCAAACCGTCAAGCAACCTTATAATGAATGGCAGCGTGCGCGTACGCGTGATCCGCACTTTACTGGCTATTCAAAACGGTCAGTCGCTCTCAAGCGTCCTTGATCCATTATTGAATAGTTTGCATGATGGTGACAAAGGCTTTGCTCATGCATTGCTGCTCACGACATTGCGCCAGTGGCATGCGTTGGCACGTTTGCTCGATACTTTAGCAGACAACCCTATTGATGAGGTTGAGGTGCGTACCACCATTCAAGTAGGCTTAGTACAGTTGCTGTATTTAGAGGTGGCTGACCATGCGGCGATTCATGAAACTGTTGAGGCTGCAAAGGAAATTGAGTTTGCTCATTCTACTGGTTTGGTGAATGCTATTTTGCGCAAAGTCGCCAAGAATCCAAGCAAATTCCGTAAGAAGTGCGATAAAAAACACAGCCTACCGAATTGGCTCGCTTATCAGCTTAAGCAAGATTGGAGCGAGCAGTATGATGAGCTGACCCAAGGCTTGCGCCAGCCAGCACCGATGTTTTTACGAGTGAACTCGGCGGTTACTTCGGTAGAGGATTATCAGCATGCGTTGGATGGGGCAGAAATTGATGCAGACATCGTTGAGCTAACGACTGGTTTTAAGGTAGCGAGCTCGTCAGAGTCTGCCGCTGCTACAACGCTATCAACCAAAGGTCTCCGGCTACATCAAAGCACTGCCGTTAACGCTTTGCCTGAGTTTGCTTTAGGGGTTGCTAGCGTACAAGACATGCATGCGCAACTTGCTGCACCGATTATTAATCAAGCATTGATGGCTAAGCTTAGTGCTGAAAAATCTAATACGAAAAATACGAATAATGAGATACATATTCTAGATGCTTGTGCGGCACCTGGTGGTAAATTGGCTCACTGGTTAGAGCTTATAAGTTCTAAGAACGAGTCATCATTGTTTCACGTGAAACGAGATAATGCTGAAACGTCGTCTGCGACTGCTGATATCAAAGTAACAGCTATCGATAACGAAGCACCACGTATTGAGCGTATTCGTGAGAATTTACAGCGCTTAAATCTAAGTCAGCACGATTTGCAGCAAGCAGAGAAAAGTGTCGCACTCAATATCGTCTGTGCGGATGCGACCAGATGGCAGCATGGAAAAAACAAAAAAGCGGCTACCAATGAACCCGTCTTTGATGCAATATTACTCGATTCCCCTTGTACCGCGACTGGTGTGATTCGTCGCCATCCTGATATCAGTATCCTTCGTACCGAAGAAGACATCGAGCAAACGGCACTGTTGCAAGCAGACATCTTGCACAATCTATGGCCACAACTCAAAGCTGGTGGTTATCTGCTGTATGTGACCTGTTCTATCTTAAAGCAAGAAAACGTCGAGCAAATGCAGGACTTTATCACGCATCATAATGATGCAGTAGCGATTGAGTTTACCGACGATTGCAGTTGGGGTATCGAACAAGCAATTGGTCGTCAATGCTTGCCGATTGATAGCGCGAGTGGCGATGGTTTCTATTATGCGTTGCTTCATAAGACAATGGCATAAAACTGCTGAATAAACCGTTTTAAATATTGAATAACCTCATTATAGACAGGACAATCTAATGAAATATATCAGTACCCGTGGTCAGACAGCGCCGATGGATTTTAGTGATGTGCTATTGATGGGGCTTGCGCCAGATGGTGGTTTGATGCTGCCTGAGCACTATCCAAACATTGATAGTACGACCCTTGATGAGTGGCGCACGCTCAGCTATCCACAGCTTGCCATGGCGATTATGCAGCGCTTTGCCACTGATATTCCTGCCGCTGATTTGCAAGATATCATTGAGCGTACTTATACCGCTGAGGTATTTGGTTCTGATGAGATTGTCCCTGTGCGTAAGCTTGAAGATAATTTATATATTTTAGGATTATCGAACGGTCCGACATTGGCATTTAAAGATGTGGCGATGCAGTTCTTGGGCAATGCCTTTGAATACGTACTCAAAAGAAAAGACGCGCGTATTACCATCATTGGTGCGACCAGTGGTGACACGGGCAGCGCAGCAGAATATGCGCTACGTGGTAAAGACAATATCGAAGTCTTTATGCTGTCACCGCACGGCAAAATGAGCGAATTCCAGCGTGCGCAAATGTATAGTCTGACCGATGATAACATCCATAATATTGCCATCGATGGCATGTTTGATGATTGCCAAGATATCGTCAAGGCATTGCAGCAAGATGCCGAATTTAAAGCGGCTTATAACCTCGGTACCGTTAACTCTATCAACTGGGGTCGTATCCTTGCGCAAATCGTTTATTACTTTAAAGCCTATTTTGCCGTTACTACGAGCAACGATGAAAAAATCAGCTTTAGTGTACCATCTGGTAACTTTGGTAATATCTGTGCCGGTCATATCGCCCGAGAAATGGGACTGCCCGTTGACCGTCTAATCGTCGCGACCAATGAAAACGACGTACTAAACGACTTCTTTAATCAAGGTGCTTACCAGCCGCGTCCGACGGAAAAAACTTACGTCACCTCTAGTCCGTCAATGGATATCTCTAAAGCTTCTAACTTTGAGCGCTTTGTTTATCTGCTACTCGACAAAGACAGCGCTCGCGTTCATGAGCTATTTGAGGGGGTGAAATCCGGCCAAGGATTTGATTTGTCTGATTTGATGGAAGCAGTCAACAGCCGTTACGGTTTTGCTGCTGGCAAGTCGACCCATAGCGACCGCCTGCAAACCATTAAAGCGCTTTATGAGCAGCATGGTGAGCTAGTTGATCCGCATACAGCTGACGGTATCAAGGTTGCTAAAGAGCTACAGTTAGAGGGTGAAATCATTGTCTGTGCGGAGACAGCGTTACCCGTCAAATTTGCTGACACAATCGTTGAAGCGATTGGGCCAATAGACATTGCTCGGCCAGCGCATACCGAAGGCTTGGAGAGCTTACCACAGCACGTGGTGGTGCTGGATAACAACGCTGAGCTGGTCGCTGAGCAAATTCGTCAACATGTGACGCCAAATCCAGCCTGAATTAATGCTGGACTTGTTATTAGCTTTGTTTAACCATTAAACAAGCGTCCACATAAAAGTTACGCCATTGTAATAAAGTGTTTATGATTGTGTTATGGTAGATATAATTGTAATATTAGAAACAGCGTCGGCGACTCATCATTTTGCTAGACGCTTTTTTAGCAATCCCACCAGCCAATTACACTGAACAGCTGCCCTATAGGCGTTATGATAACCGTACTGTTAAGCCCTTTTATGCTTGTCATTAATTTTAATAATGCTCAAGGCTTAAGATTAAATAAAGGGTCTAAATGGTATTAATTGTGGCGACAACAGCGGTACATATTGTGGATATAACAATGAAGATGAGCTTAAAAACGATAGCAAAAGCACTGTTGATCACGACATTTAGTAGTGCCATGCTGATGACCACTGCCCACGCTAACAATCCACCACCAACCATCAAAGCAGATGCGCCCAATCGTTATATTGTCAAAAAAGGCGATACCTTATGGGACATTTCAGGACGCTATTTAGACAGTCCATGGCGCTGGAAAGAGATTTGGGCAACCAATAAGCAAATCAAAAACCCTAACCTTATTTATCCTAACGATATTCTTATTCTGTGCGTGATACAAGGTAAGACTTTAGTTGGTGTGGATACAGGTGAAGGCTGTGCTGGTATTGAAAAACAATTAACCGGCACATCAGTCACCACCTCCGTATCAGTCACGTCGACGGCCAATAGCATTCCGCCTATTCCATGGTCTGCGATCCAGCATTGGCTGGATAAAACGATCATTGTTAATCCAGCAGATTTTAATACCACGCCTTATATATTAGCGTCTAAAAAAGGTAACTTAATCACGGCAAGCGGTGACAAAGTTTATGCCAAAGGCGTCTCACTTATCGTTGGACAGCGTTATGGCATCTACCGTGAAGGCGAGATGTATGTTGAGCCAAAAACTCAGCAAGTCATCGGACTTGAAGTCACCCAAGTAGCGACTGGATTGGTTACGTCTACAGAAAGTAATGGCGTCACAAGCTTGCAGCTTACCGACAGCTACGGCAAAGAAGTCCGTGAAGGTGATCGCGTTTTTGTTGAGCTGAACAACTCTATCCCGCCCGTATTTTACCCAACGCCTGCAACCGTTAGCCGTGGCGGTATGATTGTTCGTGTCATGGACTCAATCAGTTCTGCGGCGAAGGGTAGTGTGGTCGCGATTAATTTGGGTCACACTGATGGTGCCAAACCCGGTGATGTATTGACTGTCTATCAAAAAGGGGCGTTGGTACGCGATACCAAAGATAATGATGCCTCTGTACGCTTGCCCAGTGAGCAGAGCGGCATGGTGATGGTGTTCAATACTTTTGATAATATTAGCTACGCCTATGTGCTTGATTCTGAGCTACCGCTCAACGTGGGTGATCAGCTACTACCACCCCCTTATCTATAAGCCAGACTTCTTAAGTCAGTTGAATCCGTAAATGCGAGTCAGACTATTATGACGGCAGTTTCTCCAATGTTATCCGACGAGCAGCGCGCAATATTGGCGCTGTGGACTGAGGTGAATGCGTCATTATCGGCTTATCATAAGCTTATGACTTCTTTTGGGGTAGCAGAGCTTGCTTGGCAAGCCAAAGTAGACGCTTGGCGGCAATTGGGTATTCATCATACGCATCTTGCCCGCCATGAACAGCCAGCGCAAACACAAGCCAGTATCGATAAAATTCAGCAAGCGCTCATCGAGGGGCGCTACGGTCTGCTATTTGCCGACCAGCCTGATTATCCCGCCCAACTCCTACAAATATATGATCCGCCGCCGCTGTTGTTTTATCGTGGCCAGCGCGCGCGTTTGCAGCAAGCACAAATTGCCATCGTCGGCAGTCGCAAACCCACCGCCCATGCGCAAAAAATTACTTTTGATATGGCACAATATTTAGCACAGGCAGGGTATATCATCACTAGCGGTCTGGCCATGGGTGTGGATAAGCGCGCCCATTTAGGAGCACTGGCGCAGACAGATGCTGATTATCAAGGTCGAACCATTGGGGTGATGGGCACTGGTATTGAAGTGTATTATCCCAATCATCATGATAAATTATTTGCGCAAATTATCGAGCAAGGTGGCTGTATTATCAGTGAGCTGTTGCCGGATACGCCGCCGCACAAGCATACGTTTCCACGGCGCAATCGCTTGGTGGCAGGTCTCAGCTTAGCCACTATTGTCACCGAAGCGACTATCCAAAGTGGTTCGTTGATTACTGCGCGCCTAACCTCGGAGCAGGGCAAGCAAGTCTTTGCGATTCCCAGTCATATTGATAATAGCAATGCTGAGGGCTGCCACCATCTGATACGTGAAGGCGCGACGTTGATTTATCATCCTCAGCAAGTCATTGAGGACGTCAATGGTCAGCTGGCTTATGGCAATAATGGCTATCGACCAACAGCACAGACGACCAACTCAAACCATAAGCCCTCGACTAACAGTCAGTCTGCTAATGCTGCAGAGACAGATTCTGTGCCAGCGGTGAGCCAACCGATACCGTCTAATATCAAATCTCCTAAAAGCGCTATCGTCGCCCCTGAGCATTTAACGCTGGTTTATGAGCAGCTTGATTGGCATGGACAAGATTTAGATGCGTTGTTAGTCAGTACCAAGCTTACGCCACCGCAGCTGATTGGACAATTGATGGAGCTTGAGTTACTAGGCGTCATCAGCGTGCAAGGTGGGCGTTATTTACGCGTATAGGCTATTTGGGTGTTTACAACGATAGCTATGCTTTAATATTTCTAAGGGTGCTAAGGTCAGCCCAATTTTATAAATATTTAAATGTCGCTCACTTAGTCAGCTTCTCTCCTATGTTATTATTAATGCTTAAACTCCTACCTTTTCGAAGCCTTCAAGCCATGAAAAAATCCGCATCCTTTACTACTGATTCTGTCGTTCAAGCTGCCAAGTGGCTAAAAGAAGGACAGTTACTTGCTTATCCAACCGAAAGCGTTTGGGGGATAGGTTGTGATGCTTATGATAAGGCAGCCGTGCAGCGTATTTTGGATATCAAGCAGCGCCCAAAAGCTAAAGGTATGATTGTCGTTACTGACAGTGCTGAGCGTTTAGCGCCCTTATTAGATACTTTAGAAGACAGTCAGCGCCAACAAATCATTAATAGCTGGCAGACGGATAGTGACAATATAAAGCTACAATGCAAACAAGCGCACACTTGGTTGTTACCCATTCCGCAGGCGCTGATTACTACTATTCCTCCTTGGATAACCGGGCAGCATCGGACAGTTGCGGTCAGAGTTATCGCTCACCCCATTATCCGTCAGCTATGCCAGCAGTTGGTCAGCGCGCATAATCCCTTTGGACTGTTGGTTTCTACAAGCTGCAATCCATCAGGGCAACCGCCTGCTATGACTCTTACGGATGCTTATGGGTATTTTGACGAGCAAATCCGCTACTTACAGGCGGAGACGTTAGGCTATACCTTACCCAGTCAAATACGTGATGCAATCACAGGTTTAATCGTCCGTTAGAGCATGGCAATCAAGCAATAGATATTACTCTCTGATTTCATTATTGACAGAAATAAAAGAATGATGCAATATGAACTAAGAAATTAGCCAAACTATATGAAATATTAAGCGAATAAATACTATGAAACTAAATCCTGTGACCGAAAAATTTATCTTACATTGGGGTGAAATGGGCTCACAGTGGGGTGTCAATCGCACTATGTCACAGATTCATGCATTGCTTTATATCATCGGTAAGCCGCTCAATGCGGAAGAGATTACCGAGACGCTTGGCGTTGCGCGCTCTAATGTCTCAAACAGTATTAAAGAGCTACAAAACTGGGGGCTAGTACAGAAAGTATCGATATTGGGCGATCGTCGCGATCATTTTACGACTAATACCGACGTTTGGGAGTTGGCACGTATTATCGTCGTTGAGCGTCAAAAACGTGAGCTTGAGCCAACGGTGCAGTTCTTACAAGAACTTATGGACAGTCCTGAATTTGAGCATGAAAATAGCGAAGTAAAAGCGCGGATAAAGGATACCCAAGAGTTCGTCAACACGCTGACCACATGGTCGTCTGAGATGCTGAAGCTACCCACAAGTATCCTTAAAAAAGTCCTCAAATTGGGCGCGAGTATTAAAAAGGTTTTACGTTAATAGTAAGCTGTATGATTTAAAATAAAAAATTTGCGATATAATTTCTGTTTAAACAGAAATTAATGTAATAAAAATAATTTTTAGTCAAGCTTTAATGACAATAGCAACGACAAATGGATGTGTAAAATGACAGTCAATCAAACACACGCTAATAAAGAGCAAGTCATTAAAAAGGCTATTGCTTCAATCGAGTGGCAAGACTTGCGTCAGTTAACGCGCGGTCAAATCGCTTACAATGTTATTTTGCCATATCCGTTCTTACTACTGTCTTGGTGGTTCGCCAGCCAATCATGGTATGTACTGGCATGCGGCGCTTCTTATTTGTTTTTTGCTGCTGCATTCCGTCAAGCGCACGATGGCTATCATCATAGTTTGGGGACAGGTAAGCGTACGACCACTGCCATATTATTATTGCTTAGCGTACTATTAATGACCAGCTTGCACAGCATTCGAGCCACTCACATGGCACATCATCGTGATCCGCTGGGCGATAGTGATATTGAAGGCAGTCTGGCAAATGTGTCATGGTGGCAAGCACTGCTCGGCGGGATAACTTATCGGCTCGCTATCTATCGGCAAGGACTGCGTTTAAGCAGCCGTCGCAATCAAAGCTTGGCTTGGCTAGAATTTGGCTTGATTGCTTTAGTCGTCTTGGTTGCCCTCGTACTGACCGTATTTACTGTCGCTGTTCCTGCTCTGACCATGTTAGCGCAAGTATTGATGTACCACATACTGACCATGATGTTGGCCAATGCTAGCGTTGGTATCATCGCGGTGTGGGGCGTGCACCATGATTGTGATGAGACGATCGCTCGTACTGAGCGTAACCCGCTGATTAATTTGCTGACGTTTAATTTGCTTTATCACGTGGAACATCATCTATTTCCTGCGGTGCCTTCCAATCATTTACCTGAGCTTGCAGAGCGTCTGGATAAAGTCGCGCCGCATCTGACTGACCAGCAGGTAACACCTAATAAAGCCGCAGTTATCAGCGCAATAGACAATCAGTGGCAAAAAATAAAAGCGGGAAGTCGCAAACATCATGATGAAAATGAATGTCCGATTCGTAGAAACTTTACGTAGCGTGACTATCAAGTTAGACAGTCAACAAAGTAGACAGCCAAATAAAAGGAGGGTTGTATGGACATGTTACCGACTCAGCCAAGTGATCGTTTGAATGTTTATCCTGAGGAAAAAGTACATAGAATTTTTATACTTTCTGGCACATTTTTTCAACTCATTTTATTTCCATTTGCTGCAACTTTATTCACTGCTGATAACAGCATAGGTTTGTTAGCTATTTTATTTTTGCCAATATATATCATCGGTGGCGGTCTATTTGGAATGGCCATTATGTCTGTCATTAGCACTTGGCATGTCCGTCAAAAGCGATATATTGAAAGAGGATGGTGGATACAGACTTTTTTAGTTGGTTATCTTGTAACAACAGTTTTCTACGCTATTTTTTTGAGTTCTATGATAGATATCCTTCATTTGCTGGCGTTTGGTTTGACAGGAGGCGTAAGTGCTATGTTAGCAGCTATGTCAGCCTTACCTACATTAGACGAATATACCGAAGAATTAAGCTAACTTTTTAAAAATAGCTAAAAAATTGCTTCTAAGAATATCGTTATGGGTTCAGTAATATTGATGTTTTTCCCTATTCTATGGTTCGCCATAAGTTTGGATGGCAGGATAAGTACAACGCTAGTTAGTCTGATAGCATTACCGAAAGTGAAAGCAGAAGAGACAGACGTTTACAGGAGACAAACCACGATCCACTAATTATCCACAGTAATTTCATTGGCTTTGGTAACGCCGTATTTATACTGAATTAACGATGAATGTTAATGGGATAAATAGAATGAAAACGAATAATAATATAGCTGCTTACCCTTGTTCACCAGTTATTATTCTATTTGCAGGGCTTGGGAGTGTGGTTGGTGGATTGATTGCAGAGCTGGCTCTATTGTTTATTTTTAGGAATGCGGATTTTGCGCAGATTGGTTATCAGCCATTGCTATATGTTGGTCTGCTTGGTTTTATTCCTGCTTTATTGACGGGTATTCTTGTCGCTTATAAGAATATATGGCGCGGTGATCATAAGAGTCTACGCACGACATTTTTGATTGGGTTTATAACGTCAGCAGGTTATATGGGCGCAATCATCCTATATTTAGGCATTAACTCATGGATAGAGGTTGGGGTGTTATTGGCATTTATGATTGGTATAGGATTATTTGGCGCTATCAATGCAGCCATCGCTGGCTGCATTGCTTTACCAAAAGTATGTAAAAGTCGTTTTGATATAAAAGTTAAAAAAGAAGACGATGACTATAGCGAATTAAGTTTTACTAAACGATAAGCAAAAAATATAAGGAATAGGACATGAATATTTTAATCAGTGGTGGCTCAGGATTTTTAGGCAGTGCCTTTAGCGATGAGATTATGGCGCGTTACCGTGCCCAAAATAAAGCGCTGCACATTACTTGGCTGACGCGTGATAGCAGCCAAGCCCATCCGAATGATATCGACATGATGACTTATGATGAGCTGGCGAGCTCGGATAAAAGCTTTGAGGTTGTTTTAAACCTAGCAGGGGCAGGTATCGCTGACTCGCGTTGGAGTGATGAGCGCAAAGAGCAATTGCTTGCCAGCCGTATTAAGCCTACCGAATCCTTATTGGCATTTATTAAGCGCACCAGTATTAAACCCAAGCTAATGGTCAGCGGTTCAGCGATTGGTTGGTATGGGACTCAAGGTGACAAACCTCTTACCGAAAGCAGTGGTTTTGAGACTGATTTTGCTCATCGATTATGTGATGAATGGGAGCAACTGGCGTTGACAGCAAATGATTATGGCGTGCCTGTGGCTATCGTGCGTACTGGTGTTGTCATTCATCCTAAAGGCGGCATGCTCGGTAAACTATTAACCCCGTTTAAGATGGGCGTCGGTGGACAATTGGGTGATGGTCAGCAAATCATGAGTTGGGTCAGCCGTGAGGACTGGGTAGGGGCAGCGATATTTATCATTGAGAAGCATCTAGCTGATGATGTGAGCACTCAAGCCATGCATGAAAACACCCAACAGACTACAAATGACACAACAGCGGTTGTGTACAACTTAACCGCACCCAATCCCGTGAACAATCATACTTTCACCAAAACACTGGGGTCATGGTTACACCGTCCGACATTCTTTACCCTACCGAATTTCTTACTTAAGCTGATGTTTGGTGAGATGTCGACGCTACTAATAGATGGGCAAAAAGTATTACCGCAAGCGTTATTAGATGCAGGGTATGAGTTCCAGCAGCCGACACTTAAACAAGCATTAGAACAGCAGAAGTCGTAAGTGAGTGGCATGTTTCATGTGAAACAGTATTATTAATTATATGATATGTTGTTTCATGTGAAACAACATAGAGGTTTTTATGAGTGATATTGAGTTTAGTACAGTCAAAACACCTAGCTATCCTAAAGGTAAAGTAATAAATCAATATGCACAATTTGGCGGGGCACTGGGTGGGATATTTCTATGGTTAAGCGTAGCAGTACCTGATGTCTTGTTTAATGACTATAATTTTGGTGGTTCCGAAATATTCAATATTACTAACGCCTATTTTATCACTGTATTTAATATAGTTTGGCTGCTAGGGTTTGCGCTGATTTTCTATATAATTTTTGGATTTATATTAGGACTGTTATCTTCATTATTTACAGGCTGGATTCTTGCGCAAGTAAATGCTCACTGTAATTATAAAGGCCTTCTTATCTCTTTAATTACGGGTGGTTTTATGGGCTTTGCCTTTCTATCTTTACTAGAGCTACCTCTTATTATGCAGGTTTTGACAGGTGGTATCAGCGCTGTGATTACGGGTCTTATCGCATTACCTAAATACAAATAAAATTTAAATAGTTATTTCACTTTTGACAGAAATAAAGTAAAATGAAATTATAATTACTAAACAAGTGGTTGCTTAATTTGAGTCGCTACTGCTTATCACAAAGCAAGGAGAACATCATGCGTCATCCTTCGTTAGCCAATATTGAATGGCAAGATTTGCGTCAGCTCAAGCCCACTGAGACGGTTTATAATATCTTTTTATCGTTACCATTTTTATTATTGTCATGGTGGAGCGCGTGGCAGGGATTTTGGCTACTTGCGCTGGCTGCAACGTTTTTCTTTTTTACCGCCGCACTTAGACAAGCCCATGATTGCTATCACCGTACTTTAGGTGTGAGTAAAGTCGCCACAAAGCTCATGCTATTTATGCTGAGTATCACTATGCTTTGTAGTACGCATGCCATTCGGCATACTCATCTTAATCATCATAGAGATCCGCTGGGAGAGAGTGACGTTGAGGGTAATTGGGCACGTCTGCCTTGGTATAAAGCGATATTAGGCGGCGGAATTTTTTCGATAGCGATTCAGTGGTTTGGCTTAACGCATGGTAGCCGCCGCAATCGTATTCTTGTTGCCCTTGATATGTTGCTTATTTTCGCAGTGATTGCCACCGCTTTTATCACGATGCATCCTATATTGATGTATCACGTATTGGTAATGATATTGGCCAATACGATGGTGGGGTTCTTTGCTGTATGGAGCGTCCATCATGGCTGTGATGAGATAGTATATGCCCGTAGTGAGCGTCATCCATTGATTAATTTACTGACTTTTAACTTGCTCTATCACATCGAACATCATCTGTTTCCAGCGGTGCCGACCAACCATTTACCGATGCTGGCCAAGCGTTTAGATGCTATTGCCCCGCAGTGGACGCAGCAGCCAGTAATTCCCTTTTTAGCCCCAGTCAATCAGTATCAAGAGTCTAGGGTGACTGAAAAATCCAATGCCCATTCGCATCACTTTGATGTTTAGCCATAGTCGGTTCAATATAATTTGGATACAAGGAAGGCGAGTGAAAGTACTACAAATAGTAGACTAAGCGAGCCTGACACCGTATCTGATTTATATAGGATTGACTATATCACTCAGAAAGGAGTCATAAGATGATTATTCAAAATCATATCAACAGTTATAGAGAGCAAGCACATTTATCCATCACCATGTACTACGACGATGCATGCGTCATATGTAGCACCGAGGCGCACAATATGCAAGTGCGTCAGCCGGAGAAGATACGCTTAGTTCCTGTGAAAGAGGGGCTTGATAATTTAGCCGCCGCAGGATTTAGCCGTGAGGATGCGATGACTTATATGTGTGTGCAAGACAGCTACGATAACTGGTATACGCACATGGATGCCGTACGACTGCTCTACAGAACGGGCGGCGTGAAATGGTCACCCTTGTTATTTTTGCCAGTGGTCAAACAACTGGGTGACTTAGCTTATCCCTATGTCGCGCGCAATCGTTATAGAATTCCGAATTGGGTGACCAAGTTGATCTATGGTAAAGCAGTGATGCAAGCCTGTGACAATGGCGTTTGCAAAATTGCACCAGATAAACGTTAAAGGGCTTTTATTGGCCACTATTTAGTTTTGTGGCAATAGCACTTTAGAGGCAAAGCATATGAAGTTTTTGTGGAAAAAAAGACAATACATTCAGAGCATCCAGCTTTTGACGTAAGATAGCGTTATCTTTATCTGATTAGACCTTACTATGTGGTTCTTCATCGTTTTTACTCAGTTGCTAGCTGTTATGACCAGCGTTCTTATTTGCTGGTTTGTAAAGCCAAAAACTACTGCTGCAAAAGCTGCACTGGTAGCAGCTGTCTTTGTTATTAATAATAGTGCTCTCATTTATGGTTTGACTGAGTTTTGGGGTGAGCGCTTTCATGTCTATCTAGTCGTCAGTATTTTGCAAGGTTTTATGCTTTATGCTGGTCTGATAACGGCTGCGGTGGCGCTACTCGTTTATCAGCTTTTTAAGCGAAAATCTCGTCCAATACTCTTGCGTACCTTTGCCATTACAGTTTATGTCGCCATTGTTAGCTTAGCGGTATTTAATGCTTATTCGCCCGTCGTACATCGTTTAACAGTCACTATAGATAAGACGCTGGATAAGCCAATGGATATCGCGCTTGTCTCTGATACGCATCTGGGCAGATGGTTTGGCAATCGACAGATAAAGAAAATGGTAAGCCTTATCGATGCGCAACATCCCGATGTCGTGGTTATCGCTGGCGACATTATGAATGACAATACCATTGCTTACGATAATACGAATATGCATGAGCAGCTATCAAAGCTAAAGGCACCGCTTGGCGTTTATACGACTTTAGGTAATCACGATTATTTTGGTTATGAAAAGCAGATCACTCAAGCGGTGGAAGAGGCTGGCATCAAAGCGCTTGATAATGAGAGTGTACTATTAAATGACTCAGTATGGCTGGTAGGGCGCTCAGATGACATCGATCGTACCAGACTGTCAGCTGAGGAGTTATTAACGCAAGTACAGACAGATAAACCAGTGCTATTTTTAGAACATCGTCCTAGCGCGATGGATGAGGTCAGCGCCCTGCCAGTCGATTTGCATCTGTCTGGGCATACCCATGGCGGGCAGATATTCCCGTTAACGACGCTGATGGATTGGTTGACACCGCTAAACTATGGCAGCAAAAAAATAGCCGATACGCAGTTTTTGGTGACCTCTGGTTATGGCATCGGTCCCGTACCATTTAGACTGGGTACGCGTTCTGAGGTTTGGATAATTACGTTGCAGTCTGGTGTATGAGCTATTTAAATAAAAAGTGTTACCCTTATGATAAAGCCTCTACCATATCTAAATGGTAGAGGCTTTTATTTGCTGTTAGGCTGGTTAATAGCTACTTTGCTTGTCTGGTTAGCTAAAAACATACTGCATTGACACCATCATACTCAGGGATTCTTCATGCGCTACGCATTTTTCATTACCATTTTTGCGCTATTGCAGCTCTTTAGTGTCGGCGCTGCTCTAAGCGTGCAATGGTGGTTACAACCTTGGCAGACAGCAGGTTTGCAAACTTCGGTATGGGTCATCATATTTGTTATTACTAATGCTTTGCTGCTACTCAGTGTCAATAGAGCATTTGCCAATAGCTATCGCTGGATCAGTGGTTGGATGTTGGCCATGCACTTTATGCTATTGACGGCTTTAGTTACCAGCTTATTTTATGGTGGCTATTGGCTAATCACATTGCTAACCGGTGATGTGCTGGCTACATCGGCTACCGTCGATTTTGGGTTGCGCATATTGGCATTGGCAGTATTTATCGGGTTATTTGTTTATGCTCTATACAGCGCTTATGCGCCTGTGGTGCGTGAGTTATCTATTGATATTGATAAGCCTTTGGTCAAGCCGCTACGTATTGCGGTCGCTAGCGATTTGCATATCGGGAGATTGTTTGGGATTGGCGCAATAGATAGGCTGCATCGTCTTATTGTGCAGCATAAAGCAGACATATTGCTGATGCCAGGCGATATCATGGATGACAATATACAGGCATTTACCACATATAAAATGGCAGAAAACTTGGCTGAGTTATGCAAAAGCCTGCCGTATGGGGTCTATGCAACTTTAGGCAATCATGATTTGTACGGGCACGAGCAGCCAATTGTCCAAGCGTTGCGTACTGCTGGCGTGCAGTTATTAAATGACGAAGTCATACGCCTCACGCACCAAGGGCAAGCGTTTTGGCTGATGGGACGCTTCGACAATCATAAGCGTCAGCGCGTCCCGACGACTGAGCTACTGGCGCAGGTCAATAGCGCTGAGCCGCTGATATTGTTAGACCACAGACCAAGTGATATTGCTGAGCACAGCCAAATGCCGATTGATTTGCAGCTCTCTGGGCATACCCATAACGGTCAGATATTCCCCGCCAACTTCATTGTCAGTGCCATCAACCGCTTGGGTTATGGCTATGAGGTTATCAATGACAGTCACTTTGTGGTGTCATCTGGTTACGGCTTTTGGGGCATTCCGTTTCGACTGGGCTCGCGCTCAGAGATTTGGCTCATCACCCTCACTGGTCAGTAGGTCTTGCACAAAACAAGCAAACGCCTTGATAATATAGCTTGTCTGATTGCCAAGACCTTGATGGACACTCATCAAGTTAATAAAACCATGCGGTGCGCCTAGCACTGTATAAGTTTCTACCTTAACGCCTTCTTTTTGCAAAAGCTCAGCATAAGCCAGCCCTTCATCTCGCAAGATATCTAATTCCGCAACGACGACATAGCTGGGACACAGGTGCGCATTGTCACCGTGCATGACTGAGATAAGCGGGTGAGACTGCGCTAGACCACTATGCTGAGTGTAGGCAGTATTAAAGACGTTTGCATCGTTGTGATCGAGCAGCAAGCCTTCACTATAAAGCTCCCAACTCGGATATTCAGCCTCATAATCAGTGACAGGGTAGAGCGGCAATTGAGCTAAAGGTCGCGGCAAATCAGCCAGTGAATTTTTAAAAGTATCATTGGCTTTTTTATCAGTCTCAGCAGTTTGATTATTATCTTGCCATAGTGCATCGATAGGCTTAATAACCTGCTGCGCCACCAGTGCTGCCAAGCAACCACCCGCACTATCACCAGACAATACGATGCGCGATGGCAATGCACCAAGTGACTGAGAATGTTTAGCCAACCAAGCATACGCCGACAGACAGTCTTTAAGGGCTGTTGGCGCTGGATATTCAGGTGCCATGCGGTAGTCGACGCTCACGACTGCCCAGCCATTTTGGGCGCAGACCGTATGACAAAACTCATGGTGCGTGTCGATATCACCAATACAAAATCCGCCGCCATGAAAAAACAGCATGGCGACTTCATCCGCACTTTTTCCCTCATTATTCTGCTTCGTCTGCTGGTAGCAGCGCACGGTCATGTCACCACCGTCAGCGTTGGCAATGGTTCTATCTTGCCAGCTGACGGCGTTCTCTGAATTTCCTGAGACATTCGCATTTTGTTGCCAAACGCTAGGCGCTTGCAACGACACCGCATCTGTACCAAATTTCTGCCGTAGGTTGGGTAGCTTATCCAGTGCTAATGGGCGCTTGAGCTTATTACTGACCGCAAGTATCAGGCGCAGATGGGCGTCAGCGAGGGGATATTGCTCCGCTGTAGACGCTTTTAATTGGAGATTAACTCGTTCGAGTAGCGGCGTTGGCAGATTATCCAACCCTTTTAGCGTATGGTGCAAAACATGATGCTGGTGCGCATTTTTAGCGGCTGTTGTTTTGACGGTCTTAAGCGTTTTTGTCAATAAAGCATTGAGCGATGGCACTGGTAAAATAGGCATAAACCCTCTCTTGTAATCGATGTTTAAACAAAGTTAATCGGCTTTATAAGTGAACGATTAATATAGCAGTTAATCATAAGATTTATATGAGGGTCTGTTGAACATTCAAATATTAGGACTGCTGATCGCTAAAATCGCATCAAACTAGGCGTAAACCGACGAGAATGTCGAGACCTTAGCTAGGTTTACAACAACGTTTGGGGTGGTTTTAGCATCAGCCCTTTGGGGCAGGGCTATTTTTTGCCAATACATGGCGAAATTATCTAACCTGGAATGACTAGGCGTCAAAAATTTCACTGCGTATTGTCTAAAAAATAGCCACTGCCAGTGCCACATTTGAGTGTTCAACAGACCCTACATTCCAATCTATCTTAAAAGCTGGTCACCATAAAGTTAAGCGTGGCTCGGTGACAAAAACATCATCATTTGTACCCGTCATTTATCTTAACGTTGAGTGCTTTTTATAGTGTTAGTGACGATAATCCCTACGCCTTGCAATGATTTATCCTGCTAAAACAAAAAATTCCTTAGGTTAGGCTTGAAATTTATGCTCATCACCTTTATCAAGCAGCTATTGAAGCGCATTTATAAAAAGAATGAACGAAAACAGTTAGGCCATTAATAACAGCACAATGACCAGTGTTTGGTCAGTTTATCGTGCCTTAAAACCAACCTTTATTATTAATAATCCTAAGGAGCTACCATGAGCGAGCAGAATAACAATCACGAATCCCCTGAGCACAATGTGTCGCATGACAATATTGAGCATGCTGAGAGTATTTTAGAAGAAACCATGAAAGAATTTGATCCAAAAAACAACTCAGACGCTGATGCCAATGAGACGATCGAAAATGACATCGATATCGACACCTTTAAAGCGCGTATCGCTGAGTTAGAAGGCGAGGTTAAGCAGGCCAAAGAAGGTACCGCCCGTGCCAATGCTGAAGCCTATAATGCGCAAAAACGTATGGAACAAGAAGCGGATAAAAGTAAAAAATTCGCCTTACAAAAATTTGCCAAAGAGTTGTTAGAAATCGTTGATAACTTAGAGCGTGCTATCGAAAGTGCGAATGCAAATGATCCAGTCGCCGAAGGGGTGCAACTGACTCACAAAGCATTGGTCGCTGTCTTGAATAAAAACGGCGTAGAAGTGGTTGAACCACAAGGTGAAAAGTTCAACGCTGATTTTCATGAAGCGGTAGGCATCGACCCAGACGCTGAAGCGGATACCGTCGGTACAGTACTGCAAAAAGGTTATAGCTTGAATGGCCGCCTCTTGCGTCCTGCGATGGTTCGTGTCGGTCAATAGGACTTAACACTTGATTTTAAATGGTTAAACCTTACTTAAATTAAGGGTTTTGACAAAAAATCACACAAAAGACTGTGTTTGCGTGGTTATTGACTTGAAAAAATGTACGGTCAAACCGATATAAAGCAACAAGTGACCGGCTATGGTCTGATATGCAAAGGTTTGATATGTAAAGTTCCGTATGGTTCATACAGCATGGCTGAATAAGTGCAGGCAACCCATACGGTTAGCAATACAAACATTTATATTTAAAAACAAATTAGGAGCAATTGATTATGGGTAAAGTAATTGGTATTGATTTAGGTACAACCAACTCATGTGTGGCAGTGATGGAAGGTGACAAGGTTAAAGTCATCGAAAATGCTGAAGGTACTCGTACTACACCATCGATCGTCGCCTATAAGGATGACGAAATTCTCGTTGGTCAGTCAGCCAAGCGTCAAGCCGTCACCAACCCAAACAATACTTTGTTTGCGATTAAGCGTCTGATTGGTCGTCGTTTTGATGACAAAGTCGTGCAAAAAGACATCGGCATGGTGCCTTACAAAATCGCCAAAGCAGACAACGGTGATGCATGGGTAGAAGTCAACGGCAAAAAACTAGCGCCACCACAGGTTTCTGCTGAAATCTTGAAAAAAATGAAAAAAACAGCTGAAGACTATCTTGGTGAAAGCGTGACTGAAGCAGTAGTAACGGTACCGGCTTACTTCAATGATTCACAGCGTCAAGCAACCAAAGATGCGGGTAAAATTGCTGGTCTTGATGTAAAACGTATCATCAACGAGCCAACAGCAGCGGCCCTTGCTTATGGCATGGACAAAAAGCAAGGCGACAGTACGGTTGCTGTATATGACTTAGGTGGTGGTACTTTTGACGTATCAATCATCGAAATCGCTGATGTCGATGGCGAGCAGCAGTTTGAAGTACTAGCAACCAACGGTGATACTTTCCTTGGTGGTGAAGACTTTGACTCAGCATTGATTGATTACTTAGTAGACGAGTTCAAAAAAGACCAAGACGTTAACCTAAAAGGTGACTCTCTTGCGATGCAGCGTCTAAAAGAAGCCGCAGAAAAAGCGAAAATTGAATTATCAAGTGCTCAAAGCACGGAAGTAAACTTGCCGTATATCACTGCTGATAGCAGTGGTCCTAAGCATTTGGTCGTGACTATCAGCCGCTCAAAACTTGAGAGCTTAACGGAAGCGCTAGTACAACGTACCATGGGTCCTTGTAAGATTGCCCTTGAAGATGCTGGTCTAAAAATCGGCGATGTCGATGACGTCATCTTAGTTGGTGGTCAGACTCGTATGCCATTAGTACAACAAAAAGTACAAGAGTTCTTCGGTCAAGAGCCACGTAAAGATGTGAACCCTGACGAAGCAGTCGCTGCTGGTGCGGCCATTCAAGGTGCGGTATTGTCTGGTGACAAAACTGATGTCCTATTGCTTGACGTAACGCCATTGACCCTTGGTATCGAAACAATGGGTGGTGTGATGACGCCAGTGATCGAGAAAAACACCATGATTCCTACTAAGAAATCACAGGTATTCTCAACCGCTGAAGACAACCAGCCAGCAGTAACCATTCAGGTGTATCAAGGTGAGCGTAAAATCGCCAACCAAAACAAACAGCTTGGTCGTTTTGACTTGACGGACATTCCACCTGCGCCACGTGGTCTACCGCAAATCGAAGTCACCTTTGACATCAACGCTGACGGTATCATGAACATCTCAGCAACGGACAAAGGTACTGGTAAAGCACAAAGTATCCAGATCAAAGCGGATTCTGGCTTGTCGGATGAAGAAGTTGAACAAATGGTTCGTGATGCAGAAGCCAACGCGGCTGAAGATGAGAAGTTCGCTAACCTAGCGCAAGTACGTAACGAAGCAGATGGTCGTATCCATGCGGTACAAAAAGCACTAAAAGAAGCTGCAGATAAAGTCACTGATGAAGAAAAGTCAACAGTAGAGACGGCTATCACTGAGCTTGAAGCAGCGGCAAAAGAAGACGACCATGATGACATCAAAGCCAAGCTTGAAGCGTTAGACAATGCTTTCTTGCCAGTCAGTCAGAAGATTTATGCTGATGCAGGCGCTGGCGCCGAAGGTATGGATCCAAGCCAGTTCCAACAAGGTGCTGACGGTGCAGCAGATAGCAGCCAAGCCGACGATGACGTAGTCGATGCTGAGTTCACTGAAGTAGACGAAGATAAAAAATAATACGGCTACTAACTAGTTAGATTAAAAAACGCATCCTTCGGGGTGCGTTTTTTTATGGCTATAATTTCTGTTTGTAGGGTCTGTTGAACATTCAAATATCCGCAATACCGTCGCGTTTTTAGGATATTTTGACTATATAGCTGATTTAGGGTTTAAACGCAATCACGGTCAGTACTTCATACGTCAAATTGACGCAAGGCTGGCCACCTTCGTTTTGTGCAGAAAAATGCTGCCAATAATCTGACTCAAACTGTTGCAGACGTGCCTTTGTCCACATAAAGGGCTGGGTACTGTTTGATTGTACTTGTGTCTGGCTGGTCGACACACCTGTTAGCTTCATATGTTTTAAGACAGCGTAGGGATTAGCAAAAGGTAAATCAATGCGCTGAGTCGCTAGTTCGATATTTTCAAAACCTGCATTGACCAGTGCCAATTGCCACTCAGTGCTGTCGGGGTAGTACAGCCCTTGACCAGTCAGTGTCTTTATTTGCAAAAAATTATTGGGCGTAAAGGTGCTGAAGAGTAGTTGACCTGAAGTCTGTAGACGGTGTGCTGATTGCGTGACAAAATTCAACGGATTATCAAACCACTGCACTGCATTGGCACTGACTATCAAGCTATGCTTTCCTTCTAGCTCCATGGTCTCAGCATCACCAATCATGATTTCAGCTGTTGGTAAAATCGATTGCAAGGTAGCTGCTTGTTCAGCGCATAATTCATTGATCAGCCAATGCTGACTTTGAACATGTTCAGCCAGTAGTCGTGTCATTTGACCGGTACCCGCACCGACTTCTAATACACTGCTTTGTTTGGTATGAGCAATGTTTTCTAGTAAATACTGACAGACTGTCTGCTGAATACTGGCATGCTGGTCATAGTCGCTGGCACTGGCAAAATGGCGAGCGATGATTTGTTTCCTAGCACTGAGGTCATTAGGTATGTCGAGTGTTTTCATACGGCTTATTACATCCAAGTAAGTCCATTATCGGTCGATAGTAGGACTGACATCTCGGTTAGATGACAGACTTATAATTGTTCTATCAACTGCTCGCAGTCTTCGTTGGTTAGTTTGGCATTCATGACCAAGCGAATACGAGCGGTGTTCGCAGGAACGGTAGGTGGTCTGATGGGCAGCGCGTAAAACCCTGCTGCTTGTAATTGTTGCGCTTTGGCAATAGCACGTCCATTATCGCCCAGTATATAGGGGATAATGGGTGAGTCGTAGCGGATATGTTGAGTGATTGGCGAGGTGTGATGTCGTTGTGCAATGGCTTGACTGAGCTTTACAGAGATCTGAGCCAAGTGGGCACGTTGGTCAATGAGGTTTGGCATTTTTGCTAAAATAAAGCGCGTCCAGGCGTGATTGATGGGCGGTAGGGCGGTGCTAAAAATCAGCGGACGCATGGTGTTAATGAGCCATTGCTTGACGATGTCATCGCACATGATATAAGCGCCAACTGACGCAAACGCTTTACCAAAGGTACCGACCAAATAATCAATATCCGCCAACGTCTGTGTTTCTTCTGCGAGCCCCAATCCGGTATCTCCTAAGACACCAATGGCATGTGCCTCATCGACATACAACTCAATGCGGCTGTCTGCGGCTTTTAGTTGTACCAATTGCTGTAAGTCGGCACGGTCACCATCCATACTAAATATACTCTCGGTGACAATGATGATGCGTTCAACCGTCTCGTCTGCTTGTTCAATAAACTTGGCTAAATGCTCGTAATCGTTATGACGGTAACGACGATAGGTGACAAGTTTACTTTGGCTCAAGCGCATCCCATCGATAATGCTGGCATGCACTAGCTTGTCAGCCAAAATGAGTGTTTTGACTGGCAAAGTTGTTAATGCTGGCAAGATACCTAGGTTGGCGTGATAGCCACTATTTAAGACCAGCACCGACTTTGAATCGGTCAAACTCTGTTTTTCTATGGCGCTTTGATACCAATTTTGCAGTTCTTCTTCTAGGGCTTCTAACTGTATGTCGTTGCCTGTCAGTAGGCGTGAGGAGGTGGCACTCATTTTAGGTCGCTTCACCACTGGTAACTGTTGTATCTGCTCAAGGAACTCAGTTTGCAGCTCAGTATCACCACCCAAGCCTAAGTAGTCGTTACTGGCAATGTTCAGCAGTGTCTTGCCTTGGCTGACGACATAGCGCCCTTGATGTTCTAGGCTTGGCAAACAACGATATTGCTGCTGGGACTTCAAATGGATCAATGATTCGTGCAGCTGCGCCACTATAGAACTTGCCATATTGAAATATTCCTTCTTTTATTTTTGGCTTTTTGGCATGAATAGAGTGCTTGATGAGTAGGAAGTATTGCACAAATTGGCTGCTTGTAACAAAAAGTTTCATATCTAAGCCTTTGTAACCCACACACTGATAAACACTTTCAAATCTTAACTTTCGTACCATTAAACACTGACAGAGTGTCTGAAATAGTTTGTTACTATGTATTCATCGTTAGCAAACAAGGCGATATGGCTAAAAACGCCCACTATAAATAAATAACTTGTTTGTCCACATAAGTTGAAGGAGCTAATAATGAAAACTCTACAAAAAACTCTATTTGCACTAGCAGCTGGTTCTTTATTAACGGTCAGTGCACAAGCAGCCGTTTCTTATGGCAACGGTTATACTGGTCAACCGTATGTAGGTGTTAAAGTCGGTCAGTTTGACTTAGACGTTGACAATGCTGATGACCCAACTGCTTATGGTGTATACGGTGGTTATAACTTCGATCCTAACTTTGGTATTGAAGCAGAATATATCGGCTCAGATGATGCTGATTACCGCAATGGCGACCTTGATGCCAAGACTTACGGCGCATACGGTACTTACCGTTATCAGTTTCCAAACACAGGCCTCTATGCCAAAGGTAAACTCGGTGTCGCCAAAACTGAAGTAGAAGGTGACTATACTGCTGGTCCAGTGAGAGTGTCAAACTCTACAAGTGACACAGGTATCGCTGGCGGTGTCGGTCTAGGCTACTCAGTAAACCCTGACTTCGGTATCGAAGCTGAATACGCGATGATGGACAGCGATGTTGATGCCAAGTTGCTAACCGTTGGTGCACATCTAAAGTTCTAATTCACAAAGTTTAAAGTTATAAAGTTTTAAGCCATCGGGCAGATGGCTGATTCATTATAAAAATAAGAGATAGCTATTCTTATGGTCGTCTCTTACCATCACAATCCATATAAAAGCAATTAATAAAAAAATCTTAGGAGAATACAATGAAAATTCTACAAAAAACATTACTCGCACTAGCCGCTGGTTCTTTAGTAAGCATGGGTGCACAAGCCGCCGTCTCTTATGGCAATGGTTATACTGGTCAACCATACGTAGGTGTTAAAGTCGGTCAGTTTGACCTAGACGTCGATGGCGCTGATGATCCAACCGCTTATGGTGTGTACGGTGGGTACAACTTTGATCCTAACTTCGGTATCGAAGCAGAGTATGTCGGCTCAGATGACGCTGACTACCGTGGCGGTGATATCGATGCTAAAAGCTACGGTGCGTACGGTACTTACCGTTACCAGTTCCCAAATACGGGCCTATATGCCAAAGGTAAATTAGGGGTTGCTAAAACTGAGATAGAGGGTGACTTTACCCGCAATGTTGGTAACACTGAAATCAGAACTGAGACTTACTCAGAAAGTGATACGAGTCTTGCTGGTGGTGTCGGTCTTGGTTATTCAGTCAACCCTAACTTTAGCGTAGAAGCTGAATATGATAAGTTAGGTAGCGATGCAGATCTTATGACAGTTGGTGCACATCTAAAATTCTAAATACTTGCTAGTCAATTATAGAATAAAAAACGATCGCTTTGGCGGTCGTTTTTTTTGTACGAAAAAAATACGGTTGAAGTCACTAAAAAAGAATGCATTAAAAATAATCTTCTGCTAGAATCGCGAATTCAACAATAGTTCAGCTCACTTATGTGCTCTGTTATGTCCACTCAGGCTACATTTTAGTTTTATTTAATAGGAAGACAGATGAATACTTTACAAAAAGCTTTGATCGCATTATCAGTTGGTTCTTTAATGAGTATTAGTGCGCAAGCAGCCATCAACTATGCTGGTCAGCCATACGCTGGCGTAAAAGTTGGTCAGTTCTTGGTAGATGCTGATGATCTAGACGATCCTACTGCTTATGGAGTTTATGCTGGTTATAACTTTGATTCTAACTTTGGTGCTGAAATTGAGTATGTAGGCTCTAATGACGCTGATGTAGATACAGGTGTGAGTGGTATTAAAGGTGAATATGACCTTAAAACTTATGGTGCTTATGGTACTTACCGTTATCAATTCCCTAATACTGATATATACGCCAAAGGTAAACTAGGGTTTGCTAAAGCTGAGATTGATGTCTCTCTAAGCGACGCTTTTGGAAACTCTGATAGCGATAGTGATAGTGATAGTGGTGTCGCTGGTGGTATTGGTTTGGGTTATAACTTCAACCCTAACATGAGCATTGAAGCTGAATATGATTATGTTGCTGAAGATGTTACGCTATTAACTATTGGTGCAAATTATAAATTCTAGTATAAATCTATAATTTTAACTTTGATATTTATAGAGTTGAATCAGTTAAACAAAAAAACGATCACATATGTGGTCGTTTTTTTTGTATCAGGCTTTCATGAATACTTATTGAGCTTTTGTTTCTACTCAGGGAAGCGGTAGCAGTATATTAATGATTTTTAAGGCATTATCACGCTAGAAATGTGCTACATTGAAAGCTAGAATGACAAAGACAGGGAATATATCAATGATGGAGACTCTCTGGATGATTGAACCGTGGCATTGGCTGGTATTGGGTTTTGTGCTGCTGATTGTTGAGATGTTCGTTCCGACATTTGCCAGCCTTTGGTTTGGCGCTGCTGCCATCATTGTCGCAGCACTGTCGTGGCTATTACCCATTTCGTTAACTATCCAGATTGTGATTTGGCTGATACTTTCTGCGGTGTTTTTATTGGCATGGTTTAAATTTATTAAACCTCTGTCAGTGGATCGTACCAAAGCGGGATTGGGTGGCAGCGTTATTATCGGTGAGACCGGTATGATTATCGTGCCACCGCAGCCTGAGAGAGCGGGCATGGTACGGTTTAGTGTGCCTATCGTTGGGGCCGCTGAATGGATGTGCCGCACGCAAGGAGAACAAGTGGCCGTCGGTGATCGGGTAATCGTGACCGATATCGTTGGTAATGAATTGGTTGTCAGTAGTATGAAGTCGCAGGCAGCGATACCTAAGAGTATGTAAATATAATAATTAAGCAAATATAATGATAGAGGTGGAATATGGAAAGTTTCAGTATTGTCATGATCGTTTTGATCGCGCTGGTGATGTTTACCGTATTTAAAGGCGTGCGGATCGTACCGCAGGGTTATAAGTGGGTCGTGCAGCGCCTCGGTAAATATAGTCAAACGCTAGAACCTGGGCTAAACCTCATTATTCCTTACGTTGATGATGTCGCTTATAAAGTGACCACCAAAGACATCGTGCTCGACATTCCCTCACAAGAAGTGATTACCCGTGATAACGTGGTTATTATCGCGAACGCTGTCGCTTATATTAATATCGTGCGCCCTGATAAAGCGGTATATGGTATCGAAGATTATGAATATGGTATTCGTAATTTGGTGCAGACGTCTTTGCGTTCCATCATCGGTGAGATGGATTTGGATAGTGCATTATCTAGCCGTGATGAAATCAAAACCAAGCTAAAGCATGCCATCTCAGAAGATATTGCAGATTGGGGTATTACCCTAAAAACCGTAGAGATTCAAGATATTAACCCATCGCAAACCATGCAAGCGTCAATGGAAGAGCAAGCGGCGGCAGAGCGCCTACGTCGTGCGACAGTGACCCGTGCTGATGGTCAAAAGCAAGCCGCTATCCTAGAGGCAGACGGTCGCCTAGAAGCCTCACGCCGTGATGCTGAAGCGCAGGTAGTGTTGGCAAAAGGGTCAGAGGAGTCGATTCGTTTGATTACTGCAGCAATGGGCACAGAAGAGATGCCAATTGTCTATTTACTCGGTGAGCAATATATCAAGTCGATTCGTCAGTTAGCTGAATCTGACAATGCAAAAATGGTGGTATTACCGGCTGACATCCTCAGTACAGTCAAAGGGATGGTAGGCGATAAGCTTAAGGTTTAGTGCTTAAATTATGAATCATATCATTCAAACTTAAGCTTGGTAGTTAACAGCCTTTATGCTAAACCAAAAAAAGACCTCGCTTGAGGTCTTTTTTATTGCTCATAATCAACTCAAGAACCAGTCTAGTTAGATAACTTTAGAAAAGCGATTTTGCTGCTTATTTGTCAGATACTCATCAAACACCATCGCGACGTTGCGACCAAGCAGGCGACCTTTTGGTAAGACTCGAATTCCAGCAGCATCCATATCGACGAGCTTATCGTCTTGCATCTCACCCAATTGCTGAATCTCATCAATGAAGTAAGTAATCGCATCGATACCGAATTTCTGATTCACGTCTTTAAAGTCGATATAGTCATGACAGAGTAGCTTCATAATCACATATTCACGCAAGCGATCTTTAATCGATGTCTTGATAACTTTTACTGCTGGCATGACAGCAAGATTGCTTTTTGCCGCATCGATATTGGCTTGATATGCTTGTAAGTCTGTCTCATTTTGCAAAATGTAACGGGTATTGGCGTTGGCAATTTGACTGATGGATGAGACGCCAAAGCCTATCAAGTCGCAGTCACCCATGATGGTGTAGCCTTGAAAGTTACGATGTAGGTTGCCCTCGCGCTGCGCTATGGCTAACTCGTCATCAGGCTTAGCAAAGTGATCAATACCGATATATTGATAGCCCGCCTCGGTCAGCGTATTGATGGTATTGCCGAGCATCGCAAGCTTAGCCGCCGGCTCTGGCAGGTCTGCTTCTTTGATTTGACGCTGGGCCTTAAAGCGTTCTGGCAGATGCGCGTAGTTAAAGACTGACAGACGATCTGGTGACATCTCGATGATGCGGCGTACGGTTTTATCCAAGGTCGCAGGCGTTTGATGCGGTAGGCCATAAATCAGATCCACATTGATAGAATGAAAACCAAGCTCGCGCGCTTCAGTGAGCACATTTTCGATCATTTCTGCCGAATGCATGCGATTGACGGCGATTTGTACCGTTTCGTCCAAGTCTTGCACCCCTAAGCTGATGCGATTAAAACCAAGATTGCGTAGCGTTTTTAAGGTGTCATCACCCAGCTCGCGCGGGTCAATTTCAATAGAATAGTCGCCTTCATCTTCAGGTAAGAATTCAAATTGGGTCTGCAAAAACGCCCACAGTTGACTCATCTCTTCATCACGTAAAAATGTCGGCGTACCACCACCTAAGTGCAGCTGCTTAACGAGTGGTTTACTGCTGCCCTCTGGCGTGGTCAATAAGCGCCGTTTGTGCTTAATTTCCGCGATGAGATATTGCAGATAATCGCCGGAGTCGCTGTTTTTTTTAGTGATAATTTTATTGCAAGCACAGTAATAGCAAAGATGGCGACAGAATGGAATATGAAAATAGAGCGATAATGGCGCGCGCGCTTCACGATTCTGCAGAATTTTTATTTCTAAGTCATCAGGGATTGGGGAGAACTCTAAAGCAGTCGGATAAGAGGTGTAACGAGGCCCTGAACGATTGTATTTATTAATAATCGCTTCATCAAATGCAGGTAGCTGCTTGGTCATAATACTGCCGCGCGTACTGGCATAAGGGTTGTCTGGCTGCATAACAGGGCGTGTGGTCGTCGGCTGCTCTCCGGCACGATTATAAGGTTGCTCAGTGTTTGGTTCGGTATATTCTGTCATGCGGCATTCCTCGTGTTGACCATATATATTGCTGTTTATTTATCACAAAGTGCACAGCCATATTTATGTCTAAATAGATAGACGCTAGTATAGCAAATCCTTGTGAACAGTAGGGTGTTTGACCCTTGTTAATCTTCTTAAGATTTCGTTGTTGTCTATTCATTGTTTTCTAAAAAGACCGTTAGTTTCTGCCGCTCACTGGCTGTTAACTCGTCAGCGATATCTATCAAAAATACCTGTTTTAGCTGCATTAATACTTCGTCTACGCTTGTCAAAATGCTACTTTTACTGGGTTTGCCCACTTGATGTCGCTGATATTTATGGTTCAATAGAGTATGCCTTACGCCGTCATTATCAAGCCTTGAAGCCATAAGTCTGCGTTTAAAAGGGGAGTTAGGGTAAGTGGAGATATACCAACTGCCGACCACCATATCCATTTTAATTTGTGGTAATAAGTCAAAGACGTAGAGCATCTGCCATTCTGACTTAACCTCACAACATAAGAGGTAGCGTTCATAGTTTACTTGGGCATGTGGCAATATGGGATTTTCGATTTGATTTTCAAAACTGTTGTCTTTGATGATTTTATAACGACCATGCGGTGTGGTTTGTATCTGCGAAGCATTTTGACTGTCGTTATTTTTTTGATTAGTGTCTTCTTGGTTATAAGTGAACAGCAACGGCGCGCTGGGCACTAAGCCACCATAACCCACATCAACCAAATAGTTTTGGCCATCGATGCTCACCATAATGGCCATGTGCGTGCGAGCATTGTGTCTCTCAAGCTGATTGTCGATGGTCACTGCCCCAGTAATGATTCTCGCCTCATAACCCAAGTGGCGCAGCAGCGCCAAAAATAAGCCATTAAGCTCATAACAGTATCCGCCAGCACGGCGCTCAATGAGCTTGTCATAGATTGAGCGGTCTTCTAAATCAACGGGTCGGTCTACAAGGGTGGTTAAACTTTGAAACGGAAACTGGGTTAAATGCGTAAGCTGTAGGCGTTTTAGGTGTTCTAAGTCGGGTATGATTGGCTGATCAATCTCTGATGCTGTAAACCCAAGTTGTTGCAGATAATGGCTGTAATTAATATTGGTCATAAATAATCCTAGCGTAGTTTCTTTTAAGGAATATCTTCATTTAGATGGCTACAGTGAATGAAAAGTAATATCGATACATCAGGCACTGCTGACATCCATTTTTCTTGCTTGCTGTGCCTGTGTAGACAGAGGCTACAAAAAATTGATATCAGCAATACCGTCGCGTTTTTAGGATGTTTTGACTATATATTTAGATGATTATAGATTGAACTGAAAACATACCCCCGAATAATATTAGCAAAAAACCCCAGAATTTATCTGAGGTCTTGTGTATACGTTTACCGATAGTTACTGCAAATGATCCTCAGATTATTCTCTTAATTCAATCTTATCACCAACTGCTTGCGCGGATATCTCGCCAGCACTAAAGGGGACACGAATCCAATCTTTGGCAGAGTAGCGACGCGTCTGATCACGGTGATAAGGCCGCGTGCTATCTGCTGATTGTGAGTACGCTAATAACGCTTCTACGATCGGTCCTTTGTCATCAAAGGTCACTGTCTGCATATAGGTGGGGCCATTAATAATGGGGCCGTAAGTACCGTCACTGTTTGTTGTGGTTGTCGTCTTAACGCCATTTCTAATGATTTCTCTACCTCGAGACTGTGCGACATTGAAAGCCCCTTCACGACCAAGTCCGCCATGCATAGAGATTTTTTCGTTACTCTTACCGGCATCAATCACGTACTGCAAATCAGCCAAACTTGCATCGAGGGCTATGTTTTTGCTAGTAAAGTAAGCAATCGCATCACCCAAAGCGGTACGCGTATTGTCATTAATGATGAGATCACGTGGCGTATTGACGGGGTCGTTGACGTCGAATTTGACCTCAAATGCGGTGTCAGTGGTTTCGATGAAGTTGACATTGTTCCAGAACTCTCTAAAGACGTGTGCACCTTTGCTATCAAGGTTGTCACGGCGGTCCCAGTTGCTTAAAACCGTACAGGCTTGCGTGGCATCGATACTGCCGCCACTGGATAGCGGTAACATAGCGTTGTCATTACAATCTGCCAATACATCATCGAGTACCAGCTCCGCCACGTAGCTACGGTTGCCATAGACGACTTCTTGCATATTTTCTAGATTAAAAGTATTGCCGCCAAGCTCGTCTTTATTGCTTAGTCGATCCAATATTTGAGTAAGTCCCATGCGAGTACGCATCAGTAGGGGAACGCCATCTACGGGATTAGGCCCTAAGAAAGGTACTAAACGCCGACGTAATAATGGCGAGAATCCGGTCAATGGCTCCTCAGGATTGCTCAACCAGTAGCTGTCATTTGAGTTTTCGACATAGTCATCACGAATCAAAAATGGCAAGTTTGAACGACCAAAAATACCCGCTTGTGGCGAGTCCGCATCAGTGCCCCATTCGCAGGCAGCATCGCTACCGTTTAGTGCTGGCAAGTCTGCTGCGACCAAAGCCCCAAGGAAAGGCCCTGCATTGGCACTACAGGCTTCTAGCTGCTCTTTAGTCACATGCGGCACGGTTGAGATATCGGCATAGAGCGCCTTGCCGTAACGGTCAGTCGCGATGGTATTGACGAACCCAAGACCAAGGGTGTCCTGCATTCTATCGACCAGATCTTCTACACTAGTGGCTTGGTTCATACTGCGCCATTGATTTAACGCACGTGGATTTTCTGAAGCGGCATCGCGAATCGTATAAGCCAGATTGTTAGCGCCCCACGTTGGCAAAAGATCACTAAGGGTATTGGCCGCTAGCATAGGTCCATATTGTGATAAGTATATGGGTCGAACTAGGGTCTGATCATCAGGGAGCTGGATGGTCACATCAACGGCTTCAATATCACGCTGCTCAAGGGTACCATCACTGTTTTTATAGATATACTTCATCGGATCACCAGCCACCAGATTGAGCTGGTAAAGGGTGAAGCGTTTGGCGGTAGAGACGGTATGGCTCCACGCGACGTCCTTATTAAAACCAATATTAGGGAAGGGTTGACCTTGCTGACCGACCCCCATCACGTCAAGCTTGCCTGGCATTGTTAAATGAAACTCATAAAACCGCTGAACGCCTTCCCATGGCTCATGAGGATTGCCATACATTACACCACTGTCAGTGCCGGTGACCTCGCTACCAAAGGCATAAGCATTACTACCACCATCCATCACATTAATCGTCGTCATATCGAATTTTGGCGTGGATTCTACGACTGGATCTATGTTAGCGCTACGCATTCTAGAGCTGCCCATTACGCTATTTTCTACCGGCGGTGTCGCGGCCACAATCGCGCCGACGAAGTTAGAAAGCCCACCGCGTAGATTGGCTTTGCCATAAAGTGTGAGCAGATCATTGATATCGATTTCGCGTACCCACTCGACACCAGCACAATCGGGATCAATATTGTCAACGCCTGTATCACGCAGATAGCGACTATAACCTGCCGCATAGCCTGTTACAGCATCGATAACCTCTGGATCTTGCGCCGCTAAAAAACTGCTGCGCCTCTCTGGAGAGTTATACCAGGTATAAAATACATCGCTGGCCATATTGCCTTCATCGCCCAAATACAGCATGCTCTGACCACTGGCCACTACGATTTCATGTGCGAGCGAGCAGATATTATCTTCAGCGAAAGCATAGCCGACACCATAACCCAGCCCCTTATAATCCTTGGCAGTAATATGGGGGATACCAAACTGGGTACGCTGAATATCGGCCTCATATGTCGCGGCAGGGGTATCGATATCGTCATCGTTAAAGCTATTGTCATTATCCGAGCAGCCGAATAACGCTAAGGACACGGCCATTGTGAGTAGCGTGAGCGTGGGCGCTCGCTGATTTCTAATCAACATATTCATTGTTTTCACCATCCATGGTTAGTTTTTACGATTTAAGGCGCTGATAATCCATTTATCTAGCCTGCTTTAAACGCTCAATAAATTGCTATTGTTGCTTTTAGTGTACAAATACTCACTAATCATATACCCAAAAGAAAATACTTTGCTAGTCAGTTAACAAAATTATTTGTCAGACAAAAATAAAAGTTAATAATTATTTTATTCTTTCAAATCATGGTGTTAATCATTAAAAACTTAATAGGTAACATTTATTAAAAGATGAGGGCGTGAAGTAGTTGGCTAATATCTCGATATTATCTGCGCTGTTTTCCTTGTTTGACTGTAATTTACCTCCTTTTTATCACTATTTTTAAAATGAGGGCACGGTCTAGGATGCGTACTAGAAAATAGACGTTTAGCAGCAATCAAGCCATTCGAATGATAAAAAACACGACATTTGCGCGTTGATAAATAATGCTCTATTATCAATAGCTCCCTGTATCAGGAAACGCTGATGTCGTTTGCCCAAGTCTATACCCGTTCAGTCGTCGGTTTGCATGCGCCAAAAGTCATTATTGAGGTGCATTTGTCACAAGGCTTGCCCGCATTGACCATCGTCGGTCTGCCAGAAGCTGCTGTGCGCGAGAGTAAAGATAGAGTGCGCTCAGCGATTCTTAATTCTGGATTTCAGTTTCCCAATCGTCGCCTGACGATTAATCTAGCACCAGCAGACCTGCCAAAAGATGGCGCACGGCTGGATTTGCCTATTGCTATTGGCATCTTGGCAGCCAGCGATCAGTTGGATCCAGAGGTACTAGCAGGGTTTGAGTTTATCGGTGAGCTTGCATTAAATGGAAATTTGCGGCAAGTCACTGGCAGCTTGGCCGTTGCTAGAGCCATAAAGGCGGAAGTGTTGGCGTCCAAAGTATTACAGACAGCAGATAATGATGAATCAGAATTGACGGAGCAGGATAAAGAACCACAAACGCCGCAGTTAATCGTGCCGCTCGATAATGGTACTGAAGCTAGCCGTGTCGAGGGTGTAGAGATATTGGCAGCGGATAGTCTAAAAGCCGTTTGCGATCATCTGCAATCTTTGACCAATCCAAATGCTACTTATGAGCGCTTAGCGATTGTACCGCCAGCTGCGATAGAAAAACACACGGGTTATAAAGTGGACTTGGCTGATGTCAAAGGCCAACATCATGCGAGGCGAGCCTTAGAGATTGCCGCTGCTGGTGGACATTCGCTGTTGTTTACAGGCCCTCCCGGTTCAGGTAAGACGTTGATGGCCTCGCGGCTACCGACTATTTTGCCAGATTTGAGTGCTGAGGATGCGTTAGAAGTTGCTAGCACCTATTCGGTCGCAGACAGTGATTATGATTATGGGACAAGGCCATTTCGCCAAGTTCATCACACCATATCAGCTGTGGCTTTGGTCGGTGGTGGCTCACGTCCCAAACCGGGTGAGATTACCCTTGCCAATAAAGGCGTGTTATTCCTTGACGAATTACCGGAGTTTGATCGTACTGTGTTGGAGGTGCTGCGCCAACCATTAGAGGCGAAGCAAATTACCATCAGTCGTGCCAACTCGCAGATGACCTTTCCAGCCAACTTTCAATTGGTGGCAGCGATGAACCCGTGCCCATGTGGCTATGATGGTGACGGCTCAGCAAGATGTCGTTGTCGTCCCGAGCAGATTAAGCGCTATCAAGATAAGCTATCAGGCCCATTACTCGATCGCATTGATTTGCATATTACTGTGCCGGCGCTACCTATCGCCGACTTGCAAAATGCTCAAGCGGGTGAAACCTCCGAGCAAGTGCGAATTCGGGTCGCTGCCGCCCACAAACATCAATTAAAGCGGCAAAAAAAGGTCAATAATGAGCTAAGTCCTAGCGAGATTGATCAATATATTCAACTAGGAGAGGGCGAGCAGCAGTTATTGCAGTTGGCTCAGCAACGCTTGAATTTATCTGCTCGTGGTTATCATCGAGTTTTGCGCGTTGCTCGTACCATCGCAGACCTCGCTGACAGTACCGATATCACTAGCGCACATGTGTCTGAAGCATTGAGCTATCGTAGTAAGTAGCTGGCGTGATGTTCAGTAATTTATCATTTATCCTTGTAAAAGATAATCAACCAGTGTGGCAAAGTCATCAAACGCTGCGGTAGGATTGAGCTCACGAATATCCTGCCCATAGTTATAACCATAAGACAGTCCAAGAGTGTCCATATTAGCGTTTTGTCCTGCCAATATATCGTTTCTTGAGTCACCAATCATGACTGCTTGTGCTGGAGTTACATCTAAAGCGTCGCAAACATGCAGTAGCGGCGCGGGGTCTGGTTTTTTAACAGCTAGACTATCACCGCCCAGCACTTCAGCAAACAAATCCTGCCAGCCAAAGGATTGTAATATTTTGGGAACAAAGCGAATCGGCTTGTTGGTCACTAATGCCAACGTATAGCCTGCATCTTTCAGCTTCTTTAGTCCGCTATCGACATATGGGTAGGCAACAGTTTTGCTACCGCTAATATTATTGTAAGCCTCAAAAAATACCTGCTCGGCATGATCAGCTTCCTCGACCGTCAACTCACCTTCTAACACCTCTACCTTACCCACCATCGCGCGCTCGACCAGCATTCTTGAGCCATTGCCGACCCAATTACGTATGCTGTCAATAGGGTAGGTCTCTTTGCCGAGCGTGGTCAGCATCGCATTGGTCGCATCAGCCAAATCTGGTACGCTATCGATTAAAGTGCCGTCGAAATCAAAAATTAAAAGTTGCTTATCCATTATTCCTCACTATTGAAAGTCGTTATATTTATTATGTTTGGTATATCGTGCCATACCTTAGCACAGTAGTGTTTTGAGACCAGTCAATTTAGTTATTTACTGTTCTTAATATCATAAACATCAGCAGTCACTCGATATCTTTGTAGCGTTCACGATGCTCTTTTTTCATTTTTAGATAATCTTTGTTCTCGCGGCACTCATCCCATTTTTGTTTAAAAATACGCGCGGACTCTGCTTTAATCGGATCTTCCTCTTGCCGTGGTAGCTCTGCACGACCATGTGCGCCGCTTTGGCCTTTTTTATCATCAGGTACTGGGCCTTTATATTTTTTACCGCCTTTATGATTGGCATAGCGACGGGCGCGGGTATAACCCATTTGGATAAATTTGCGCGCCATATCGGCACCGACAAAGTCATCGGCAGCCAGATAATCTAAAAACATTTGATAAATTGTCTCGCTGCTTTCAGTTGCAATATCAGGCGTGGCGAAGCGCCAGTGCGGCAGTATCTCAGACTTATAAGGCTCTACCAATAATACGCCTTGCTCACCGCGACCGACGCGATACAGCTCAGGCTGCGCCCGCAAGTCTAGGTTTTTATAATCCAAATCATAATCAAACTCTCTCATCGCTTATCCCTATTAGCATTTATCTGTCTTATTTAGCATTATCATTGCTATCGAGTATACTGAGCACTGCCGTCTAAAAAACAGCACAGAAATGTTATGCAACCGTGACAGTAAGCGTTTAGCATAAGTAGCATAGCGAACAGAATCAATCATTGAGCAGGTTTGAGTAGGTTAAGGTCATGACAGTTAATAAAAATATCCTAAATAAAATCAGCTTAGCTGGCGCGACTTTTGCGATGTCGTTAAAAAGTATCTTTATGATATCAGCGCTGCTGCTCATAAGTGTGCTAAGCACCAATGCCGCCCATAGCGCATGGTTTGAGCGTTTGATTCCACAAGGTGAGACCTATACGGTACGGGAGATAGATCGTGATTTGGCATTCGTCATTGATGGTTTTATCTATGATGCGCGTACGTCTTGTTTTTTAGCCGTGGGCGATCGGGTGGTGTTTTTTGAAGGCCGTCACGGTATTGATTACCGTGCGACCATTTATGACTTGGATTCACGCGAGCGTTGTAATCTGCTATTACGTGGTCGACTGTATCAAGAGTAGCGTTTACTTATAGTTATCAATATATCGATTTCATTCTTATTTCATTCTTATTTCATTCTTAAAGCCTTATTATGGATTGGCTATATAAAAGGCTATAAAAATTAAGCATAAAAAAAGCCCCAAACATTGCTGTTCAGGGCTTTTTAGAATGCTTAAACGAATGGTGGCTCGAGGCAGGTTCGAACTGCCGACACACGGATTTTCAATCCGTTGCTCTACCGACTGAGCTATCGAGCCGTCTTCGTTGAGGCGCTATTAAACTAAATATAGACGTTACTGTCAAGTGATTTTTGCATAATAGGCGATAAAAAGGCATAAATAGTCAAATATAAGGTTTTAACCTTAAGATTAATCCTTAACGCGCAGTAGCTCATACTCGCTCATAATACGATGAATATCCGCATCAACAGGGACGAATTCACGCACGCCTTTTTTTACTTCGGCATCATAAACCAGTTTAATAAACTTGGCATCGATAGCACGACCACGATTTTGGCTATGAACAGTAAGATATTGCAAGCGCTTGGCATTGGTCTGTCCATCGTCAAAGCAGGCAACAGCAGCGATAGGCTTATCATTGAACATACCGACGTAAAGCGTTTGACCACGCTTAAAACCCTGCTCAACGATACTTAATACCTCGAGACCACTTGGCTGGTTATCATCGCTGTCATACAAATCATGCAAGCGCTCCGAGAGTTCATTCTCACGTGCAGGTTTTTTGATAAGTGGCGCATCCAAACGGTTGATGGCAATCGCTTCTAAGGGCATAATCGGTTCCTATAATGTGAGACAGCACAATGTCATGGAGTGTAGGGCCGTAGAGTATGGGTTCTCAGAGTCGGCGCGAGTAATGATTGATAAAACTGAATCCACTATTTTAGCAGAATGACACGATTTTGTGCGTGGTTTACTGCTCGGTCGTGGCAGGAGTGGTTAGGGTTTGCTATGATGAGCATGGGCAGCATTTTATATGCATGAAACCAAGTAATTCAGTGTTGTACGTCGACGCTAACCGTATTTTATCTTAGATTTTTCGTTAGTAGCTGATGCAGCTGTGAATGATCATTTATTAAGCACTTTTTCGTCCTATTTTATTGACCGCTTTTCATTAATAGAGAGTAGCCATGACCGCCAATTCAACAACGACAGCCAATACAACTGGGCAAAACCAATCTTCAAATGTAAACCTACACGGTCACCCTGAACGTATCGCCACCGTTGAGCGTATTACTGCAGAGACGCAAGTTACCTGTACCGTTAATCTTGATGGTACGGGTCAAGGCACTGTAGACACTGGCGTGCCATTCTTGGATCATATGATTGATCAAATCAAGCGTCACGGTTTGTTTGACTTAGATATTAAATGTACCGGCGATACCTTTATCGATGATCATCATAGTGTAGAAGATACGGGTATCACGCTTGGTCAAGCCTTTAATAAAGCTTTAGGCGATAAGAAGGGCATTCGTCGTTATGGGCATTTTTATGCGCCACTCGATGAAGCCTTGACGCGTGCAGTCGTTGATCTATCAGGTCGTCCGGGTTTGCATATGGACATTCCTTTTACTCGCTCACACGTGGGCAAATTCGATGTGGATCTATTTAGCGAATTCTTCTACGGCTTCGTCAATCACTCGTGGATGACGGTGCATTTAGACAACCTCAAAGGTAAAAATAGCCATCACCAGATTGAATCAACCTTTAAAGCCTTTGCTCGTGCGCTACGTATGGCTTGCGAATATGATGAGCGCGCTTTGAATACCTTGCCGTCGACCAAAGAGGCGTTCTAGATGAGTAGAGCTACAAAGATTGCACTATTAGACTACGGTATGGGTAATTTGCACTCTGTCAGTAAAGCACTGTCGAGCGTTGGCGCAGAAGTCTCTATCACTAATGACCCAAAAATCGCAGCGGTGGCGGACAAAATAGTCTTCCCCGGTGTCGGTGCCATGCGCGACTGTATCGCTGGCATGCATGAAGCAGGCATTGATGAGGTTGTACGTCAGGCGATATTCAACAAGCCTGTCATGGCCATCTGCGTCGGTATGCAGGCGTTATTTGAGCAGTCATCTGAGAATGGTGGTACAGATTGCCTTGGTATTTTAAAAGGTAGCGTAGAAGCGTTTGACCCGACGTGGCAAGACGAACAAGGTGCGACTATTAAAGTCCCGCATATGGGTTGGAATACCATCAGCGGTATGGATGTTGATCATCCATTGTGGCATGGTATCGAGGACAACGCCCATTTTTACTTCGTGCACAGCTATTACTGTGCGCCTGCCGACAGCTCACAAGTGGCGTCTATCTGTGATTATGGTCAACCGTTTTGTGCCAGTATTATTCAAGACAATTTATTTGCGACCCAGTTCCATCCAGAGAAAAGCCACATTGCAGGTTTGCAACTGCTCAAAAACTTCGTCGAATGGAATATTTAGAGAGACGCTAAACGTGAAATGAATATTTATTTTAGTATGAGGGTAGATTATCAATTGTATAATCTGCCTTTTTTATGTTCAGTTATAAATTTTTAGCTATACTCTCAGTTATTTTCTACTTGCTTATATTTGGAATACTCTAGTGGATTTCACCACCTTTAAAATCGATATTATTGAAGTAACCGGACTGGCTAAAGATGCTCTGCATATCTATGTCGGTGTCGGCGTCTATCTTTTGTGTCTGCTTGTGCTGCTGCCTATTATTAAAAAGCAAGGTATTAAGTCCTTTATAGCTTTAATCGTCGTCACGGGTATTGCTTTATTGGGTGAGTATTTAGACAACCGCCATATCATTAGACCGAGAGGGCTTTTTGCATTAGGAATGGTAGACATCAAGGCAAGTCTCCATGATTTGATCAATACTTGCCTGATACCTTACGTGCTTTATGGGTTGAATAAATGGACTAAGATTTTTCGTCCCACCGCACCTGCGCCAACCGTTAGATTATTAAAAAAACGATCTTAGCTGATTACCATAAAAATAAGGTAAATTAATGCGGTTGTTTTTCAAACCTAAAAGAGGCGCTATGACCATGTTTATCTCCACAAAGTTTCAGTCTTACGCTGCTAACCTTCTTCTGGTAGTAACCGCTTTGCTACTTAGCTTTGGCAGTTACCATTCGGCAATGGCTGCTCAGAATGTCATTAAATCGACAAACCCCTCCATTAAAAAACCATCAGCCCACGCAACACCTGTACCTGTCAAATTACTTGATACTAATGAGTTAAATCGAATAACGCATTTGTCAGTAGGCAAAAAAGATCAACTTTTTCCAGCTGGCAAAGTACTCAATGACTATCTTAAAATTGAATTAATAGATAAAGCCTTTTTTGAGAAAAAACGTCCGCTCGCTGTCGATTATCTATCACATAAAAACGCGATTAAAAAACAAGATGGCGTCATATCCATTCAACTGGTTAAGGACTCTTTGAAACTAGTAGATATCGATAGTGACGATGATGGCGAAACGTATAGATATATCGGCCAAATAGATGCCTTAGATCAGCATCTGGTTGAAGTACTGCGTTGGGAGAGTCAGAACTATCAAATGTTTGATCAAGTTGAAGGGTTCTTAACTCAAGAGTTTTCAGCTTATCCTTATCTCTCACCAAATAAACGCTATATCATCTCAGCTTACGCTAACCCATATGAGGGTCATACCGATCTCGGACTCTATAAAGTTAAAGGCAGAGAGATCATCCCTGTTATGAGTGCAGGCTTTAAAAATTGGATGCCTATCACTGATCCTGCTGATATATTTTGGGCGAGAGACGGCTATTTATATGTAGCGGTGACTCATAGCGCTAGTGCCATGCAGATAGGCGGTCGCGTCAATGCACAGACGCAGTATATTAGGATAAAAGTTGATTTATAGAGTGGTTAGTTGTTACATAGAAAACTCTGCAACTTAACAACCGACCCCTTACAAAGCTTACGAAACATAAAAACTCTCCTCTATTTAACGCCTTTTTAGTTTGTTACCTTACATTTAGACAAAAGCTGAATCGATATGCCTATCGGTTCTATCGATTGAGCTATCCACAACTACAAATAATAAAAAACCTATCAAAAAGGAGTCACTATGAATATCCAAGACCTATTAGATAAAGCTAAAGATACGTTGGGTTTAGAACCAATACAAATTGAGGAAGGAGTTTATATTCCCTCCGTATCCTCGCTCAAGATAGCAGCACCGAGCAAAACTAACTATGATAATACCGATTATGACACACCTTATACGGGTGATAAAAAAATCATGATGGTCTGCACTGAGCAGCAGTACATGACCATGACCAATGATAAAAAATTCGAGACAGGCAATCATCCAGTCGAGATGATGGTACCTTTACTGCATTTTAAAAAAGCGGGCTTTGAAGTAGACGTATTTACCCCAACTGGTGAGTCAGTAAAGGTTGAGCAGTGGGCCATGCCAGAGGATGACGAAAACGTTAAAGAAATCTATAGCGAGTATGAGTCCAAGCTCAATAATCCAAAAAGTATTGCTGACTTTGTCAAAAATGACATGGCTAAAAGTGACGACTACGCCGCTATCTTCATTCCCGGCGGTCACGGCGCGATGCTAGGCTTACCTGAAGATTATAATCTTGGTGAACTGTTACGTTGGGGTCACGAAAAGGATTTATTTACCTTAGCCATCTGTCATGGACCAGCTGCTCTACTAGCAGCTAATTTAGAAAGTCCTGATAGCTCAAACCAAGTCGATAACGCTAACAAAGACTTTATCTTTAAAGGTTACGAAATGGTTGCGTTCCCAACTATAATGGATAAGCAAATGCCAAAAATTGGTTATCTGCCGGGACCTATGCCTTGGTATTTCGGTGAAAAATTAGAGGATTTGGGTGTCACGATTAGCAATAAGCTCGCCTCAGGGCAGACGCATCAGGATAGAAAGCTGATTTCAGGTGATGGGCCATTGGCGGCTAATGAGTTTGGTAAAATCAGTGCCAAGGCTTTATTGAAAGAGCTAGGCTAGATTGTTCTCAAATATATATATAGCGCAAAAAAACGGACTACTTAATAGTCCGTTTTTTTACTTTAAAATAAGACGCTCAAACTATTCACTTAGCCTCGTCATATAACCCACGAACCACCTCACCAATCACCGCAATGCCATCAATCAAAGTCTGCTCATCGGCGGCAATACTCATACGAATACACTCATGTGCATGTTTATAATCGCTGATATCGACACCAGGGAAGAAGTACTCACTCGGCACGATAAGCGTACCTTTTTCTTTGAGAGTCTCATAAAGCTCAGAGGTGCTAATCGGCAAATCCTTGAACCATAACCACAGAAATATCGCGCCTTCTGGCTTATGAATCACTAGCGGATAATCGCCCAACGCTTCTTTTAATAGCTTCACTGCTGTCTTAGCTTGCTGCTGATAAAAAGGCTTGATCACGTCATCGGAGAGTTGCTTGATACGATCATCCGCTACTAGTGGCGTCGCAATCGCCGCGCCAAAACGTGTCGGTGCTAAATTCACCACCGCATTCATGGCGCTGACCGCTTCGATCACTTCGCTATCGGCGACGATAATACCGGTACGCATACCGGGCAGGCCAATCTTAGATAAGCTAAAGCACAGTATCGTATTATGATCCCAATTGAGATGCGCGTCTGAATAAATGATATTAGGGAAGGGCATACCGTAGGCATTATCGATAATCAGTGGTATCTCGTAACGCTTGGCAATCTGAGCTAACCGCGCCATTTCCTCATCGGTCAGTACGTTACCCGTTGGATTGGTCGGACGCGAGCAGCAAATCGCGCCAATACGACCTTCCTTGAGCGCGGGCAAGTTCTCTAACGCTTCAAAATCCACCCGATATTTAAAAAATCCGTCCTCGCCATCATGAGTCACTTCGTCGATATGTGGCAATACTGCGGCAAAATGCTGACCTTCGACATGCACATCGCTATAGCCAATATATTCAGGCGTTAGCGGTAGTAGGATAGATTTGTCTATAGATTCGCTCTGTTCGTCAGCGAAAGCACCACCAAACAAGTTAAACAAATAGAAAAAGGCATTTTGCGAACCATTGGTCAAAGCGATATTTTCTGCGGTCAAATTCCAATCATAATGACGATTAAAAAAGCTGACCAAAGCCTCGATAAAAGCCGCATCGCCCTGCGGATTAGAATAATTCGCCATACTGATGATTGAGGTGCTATTCGCTTCGCCTGTATCATTATCATTGCCAAGCTCTCGATAAGTCTGCAAAAACAGCTCATTCACCGCCTCAATCTTGGCAGGATTACCGCCGCCTAACATATTGACTGGCTGATCGCTTTTTAGCGCATCGCCCAAGTCATCCATCAATTGCGAGATACCAGTGGGCTGGGTAAATTTCTGACCGAACTTTGAGAATTTCATAAGAGTACCGTGGGGCTAATGAGGGGTAGGAGTTATTTGTGTGCAAAGTGGCGCTATTATAGCAAATGCGGGGTACGCGTATAAGCGTAATAAAAAAACGCCCGCCAAATCAATAGCGAGCGTTTCGGATTTGCTGTTTTAGGGGCTTGGGGTTTTGGAGCCAAGATACCAATTCAATCAGTGCTGAAAAGCCTTGTTACTGAAAAGTTCTTTAAGATAATTAAAAACTTAATCTAAATGAATTAGAATGCGCAATTTCTAACATATTTATTTAAATTTGTTATTTAACTGTTCTAGCAGATAATCAGTAAACTCTTTACTTTTTGCAATGTTGATTAGATTTTTCTCTGAATTGGCTAGTAAGTAATTATCAATGCTATTAGCTAGAAAATTTATTGCTTCTTCGAAAATATTTTGAGTAATCAGAGATAGATCAATAATAGATATATCTTCAAAAGAAACGTTTGTCTTCTTAAAATAAATTCTAGAAATTATCATACCTAAGTGTAATTTAAAATTCGATGTTTTACTCTTCTCTTTACTATCAGAATGCTTTAGCCAATAACTATGCCCTTTCTTATATATAAGACAGCAGTTGAACATCGGTTTAAAATCCTTCTTAGGATCAAATATTTTATTATAATTAGCTTCCGTTTTTAACAAAGAGGTTGGACGCGATCTAGCTGTATGTGGATCGTTATAAGCAATAGATTGAACCGCTTGAGCTGTTAGTTGAATACTAAATATTTTCGTCGCTGGTTTCCCTTGATTTTTATAGTAGTTTTTCCGTCTATCATAATAATAGCCTTCATTTAAGAAAAATAATTCCAAATGTCTTTGTACGGGTTCTGTTGCACGTAACAAAGTATAGTCACTGCACTACAAAAGAGTTATGTTTTGGATGAATATCATAAAACAATTTAGATAAGTCATTTTCCATCCAACCTTGGCGTAAAAACTTCACTTGAGCCCACTTTTTCTCGATGGGATTTAAGTCAGGACTATAAGGAGGTAAGAATAATAGCCTGTGACCATGCCTGTTAAGCAGCTTTTGAACGCGCTTATGAAAGGCTGCATTATCCATAACGATTACACATTTTCTCTTAAGCTTTGGTATCAGCGTGAACTTGCACCAGTGATAGAAAATCTTTTTATTAATGTTGGTCTTTAAGCAATTGAGTGCAAACAGCGTTTTGCCATATAGTGCACCAATGACGTTGGTTCGATCTTTGGCTTGCCAATTGTAACTGCCAATGCAGGGGCTACCAATGGGTGCATAACCACAAGGACGCATCGTTTCACTCTCAAACCCACTTTCGTCCATATAGACAATAGCAAAGCCTTGAGCAATGTAGTGGTTAAGCTTGGCTAGATAAGTCGCTCTTTTCACAGGACAGGCTTTGGGATGCTCAAGTGTCTTTTTTTTTGCTAACACCAATACGCTTTAAGGCTTTACTGATGCCTGTTGGGCTACAATCAAAACGCTGTGCTCGCTCATAGTGATAATCGTCAGGGTGGTCTTTGACATCTTGAGCTAAGGCTTCATCCTCTATTTTGTAGGGCTTAATATATCGAGTGGTTTTACTATGAAGACGCTTTTTCCACTTCTGGATAGTCGTTGGACTGATATCATAGAAAACAGCAGCTTCAGCAAAGGTCATGCCCTCATCTAAGCTTTTTAAGACTTGTTTGCGAAAATCTAGGGAGTAAGTCATGGTTATTTATTGTGGTAATCGTTTAGTTGATTTATTTTATAACATTTTTGTGGTCAGGTGACTATA